>JAUHWV010000010.1 GCA_030427335.1 Gammaproteobacteria bacterium
GTTTTGACACTAACATGCAGCAAAAAGCCACCAAAGCACCGATCGATAACGAGGCCGACAATGGTCTTAAAAACGAGTTCGGCACCATTGCGATGGCTCGCACTATGGATCCGCACTCAGCCACGGCCCAATTCTTCATCAATGTCAGCAACAACGAATTCCTAAACCACAGCGGCAAAAATATGCAGGGCTGGGGTTATGCCGTATTCGGCAAGGTCGTTGAAGGGGCCGAGGTTCTGGAAAAAATCAAAGCGGTAGCGACAACATCAAAGAATGGCCACCAAGACGTGCCGGTTGACGAAGTCATTATCGAATCTATCGTCGAGTTGGATTAACCTCGATGGAGCGGCTGTTTATCTCGGACTTGCATCTGAGCGACGCCGCTCCTGAACTCACCCACTGTTTCGAGCGTTTCTTAGAGCTCCACACACAAGACATCAACGAGCTTTACATTCTGGGCGATTTCTTTGAGGTCTGGATTGGCGATGATGACGCCACCCCGCTCACTGAGCGCGTTCGAGAATCGTTAAAGAGACTCACAGTGCGCGGCATCCGTGTTTATTTTATGCCGGGAAACCGCGATTTCTTGCTGGGTACCGCTTACCTCAACACAATACCGGTCACACTACTACAAGACCCATACCCCATTGAGATTGCGGGTGAAAGTGCCCTATTGATGCACGGCGACAGCCTCTGCATCGATGATGAAGAGTATCAAGCATTTCGAAAACAGGTTCGTGATCCCGTTTGGCAAAACGAGTTGCTACAAAAACCGCTTGATGACCGCAGAACACTCGCTCAGCAGCTTCGCGATATGAGCAAAGAGGCTAACGAGGTCAAAGCAGCCGACATCATGGACGTCAACGAACAGGAAGTGGATCGCGTGATGCACGAGCACGGCGTTTCTGTTCTGATTCACGGCCACACGCATCGCCCAGCGCGCCACCCGCTTTCGGATTTACGCGAGCGCATCGTACTGGGAGACTGGCAAACCGATAGCCCCGTCTGGGTCTGCCGCACAGGCACGGCCGGCATCGAGTTCTTGCCCCTACCGCTACCCCAATAGCGAAGAAAAACTGAGCAATGGGCCGCGGTGGCCCGATCGCCTCACGCGGCAACCGGTACGCCTGAGTGAAACCGAAATTCCGTGTCCTCGCCTGTGATAAGGTCATTTTCGAGATCTAAGAAATGGCGGACGCGATCGTCCACCACGCTAGACTCTTGAACCGTTTTCGCCAGATCCAAATAATCCGCGAAATGCCGTGACTCCGACTTCAACAAAGAGCCGTAAAAATCGGCCAGCTCAGCATCCAGATGGGGCGCGAGAGCGGCAAAACGCTCACAGCTTCGGGCTTCAATGATCGCTCCGACGACCAGTGTATCAACCAAACGCATGGGCTCTTGCTTGCTAACGGCCTCTCTGAGACGCCCCGCGTAACGAGATGCCGATAGCTGTGGGTAGTCGACATTCCGTTTCCGCATAATCGCGTGAACCTGCTCAAAATGACGCAACTCCTCGCGCGCTAATCGTGAGAGCTTTTGCAGCAACTTGGGAAATTCCACGTAGCGGTACATTAGGTTCAATGCGGTTGAGGCGGCTTTCTTTTCGCAGTTAGCGTGATCGACCAACAGCGTATCTTGTTCTGACAGTGCGCGCGTTATCCAAGCCTCCGGCGTGCGCGTTCTCAAGAAGGCAAAAATGGGCTCGAGGTCGACTTTATGCTTACTACTCACTTTTCGCTCCCAGCAGGAAATAACGCTCATAGTGTGCCTCTGACAACTCAAAAAACTCTTCATCAACGGCGTCGCGGAGTGATTTTAGACTGTCATCTTGATAGGGCCGAAGCACGGCAAATCCAAATGATTTTGTGTCGCCAATTTGGGAGGCTCCCGCCTTGAGCAACGCAAATACCCAACACAACGGCGGGTGGTTCGCATCGTAGCGAATCATCTGAAACTCCAGCTGGCCGCGCAAACGCTCTTCGTCAATCACCTCAAAGCGATTGGCCATACACTGCGCCAAAAATTGGCTCAGGCGACGATCTACTATACGCTTTTGATCCAAATTGTAGGCATTCCAATCGACCACCTCGTGCACAAAACGTTTGCAGCCTCGGCACACAAGATCCCCTATGCCGGTAGAGCACACACCAATGCAAGGGGTTCTGACAGGCCTATCTAACAACATGAGTGGATCCAAGAATCAAAGGCGCAATACTAGGGAAACGAAGCGCATTTGCCAAATTCATTTGCTAGTTGGGTGAAGAATCGTTGAGCATAAGTAGAACCGATTTTTCCAACCGTTATGCTCGGCTAAATAAGTAAACCTGCATCTACATAATATAGCGCAGCGATAAAAATGCCCCACATTTACCCGAGGGGGATCTGTGTTCAAACACTAATAGGGCCTACTTATCAGAGCGCCGCTCGTAGGCTCACAATCAGCATCATGAATACGACCTATTCAGGTGCTTTAATTCCACCTCTCTGCGGCATGGGGTATACTAAGTCCGCTAAATTAAGGTCATCTTATTCACCGAACACCACCGAGGAGTCGCACGTGTTAGAAGCTTATCGCGCCCATGTGGCAGAACGCGCCGCAGAGAACATTCCCCCTAAACCCCTAAACGCGGAGCAAGTCGCGGGCTTAGTTGAACTATTGAAAGCGCCGCCAGCAGGCGAAGAAGCGTTTTTAGTCGAATTAATCAGCACACGCGTACCACCCGGAGTGGACGAGGCAGCCTACGTTAAAGCGGCTTTTTTAAGCGCCATCGTCAAAGGTGAAGACAACTCTCCTCTGATCGACAAAGCGATGGCGGTTACCCTACTGGGCAACATGCACGGTGGTTACAACATCGAAACGCTTGTCGAATTGTTAAAAGATGCGGAACTGGCCGGCTTAGCGGCAGAACAACTCAAGCATACCTTGTTGATGTTCGATGCTTTCCATGATGTAGAAGACCTAGCCAAAGGCGGCAACGCCCATGCGCAATCCGTAATGCAATCTTGGGCCGACGGCGAGTGGTTTACCTCGCGCCCTGCTGTGGCAGAGTCAACCAAAGTAGCCGTATTCAAAGTCACTGGCGAAACCAATACCGACGATCTCTCCCCTGCGCCAGACGCTTGGTCGCGCCCTGATATTCCACTGCACGCACGGGCAATGTACAAAATGACCCGCGACGGCCTGAACCCAGAAGAGCATGGCGTCGTTGGCCCCATGTCACAAATTGAAGAAATCCAAGCCAAAGGTCTGCCGGTTGCCTTCGTTGGCGACGTCGTTGGCACAGGTTCATCACGTAAGTCCGCTACCAACAGCGTACTGTGGTTCTTCGGCGATGATATCGACGGTGTACCCAACAAACGCGGTGGTGGCATCTGTATTGGCGGCAAAGTGGCGCCTATTTTTTACAACACCATGGAAGATGCCGGTGCACTGGTCTTCGAAGCGCCAGTTGATGACCTCAACATGGGCGACGTTATCGAGATCCGCCCCTATGAGGGTAAAATCCTCGCCGAAGACGGTCGTATCTTGAGCGAGTTCGAATTGAAGTCACAAGTGCTGCTCGACGAAGTACGCGCGGGTGGCCGTATCAACTTGATCATCGGTCGCGGCTTAACGACCAAAGCGCGCGAGTCCTTAGGGCTGCCGCGCACTGACCTATTCCGCACACCGGATCAACCTGAGGATACAGGCAAAGGCTATACTCTGGCACAAAAGATGGTGGGTAAAGCTTGCGGTACCGACGGTATTCGACCCGGCACCTACTGCGAGCCACGCATGACAACCGTCGGCTCACAGGACACCACAGGACCTATGACGCGCGACGAACTTAAAGACCTCGCGTGTTTGGGCTTCTCTGCTGACCTAACGATGCAGTCATTTTGCCATACCGCGGCGTATCCTAAGCCCGTGGATATCGAAACGCAGCACACCCTGCCCGACTTCATCATGACCCGTGGCGGTGTATCGCTGCGCCCCGGCGACGGCATCATCCACTCTTGGCTGAACCGTATGTTGCTTCCCGACACGGTTGGCACCGGCGGCGATTCACACACGCGCTTCCCTATGGGTATTTCATTCCCTGCCGGATCGGGTTTGGTCGCTTTCGCTGCAGCCACTGGCGTTATGCCCTTGGACATGCCGGAGTCCGTATTGGTCCGCTTTACCGGCGAGATGCAGCCTGGCATCACGCTGCGTGACTTAGTTCACGCTATCCCCTACTACGCTATCCAACAAGGCTTGTTGACGGTAGAAAAGAAAGGCAAAAAGAACATCTTCTCGGGACGTGTGCTTGAGATTGAAGGGCTACGTAACCTAACGGTTGAGCAAGCCTTTGAGTTATCCGACGCCTCAGCCGAGCGTTCGGCGGCGGGTTGCACCATCGACATGAGCGAAGAATCAGTCGCTGAATACCTGCGGTCGAACATCATCCTGCTTCGCTCGATGATTGCCGACGGCTATGGTGACCCTCGCACGCTAGAGCGTCGTGCTCGCGCCATGGAAGAATGGCTAGAAAACCCAAGCTTGATGCGCGCTGATGCCGACGCCGAATACGCTGCCGTCATCGAGATCGACCTGAACGAAGTTAAAGAACCGATCGTGTGTGCACCAAATGACCCCGATGATGCACGTTTGCTTTCACAAGTCGCTGGCGATGCAGTAAATGAAGTCTTCATTGGAAGTTGTATGACCAATATCGGTCATTTCCGCGCAGCGGGTAAATTGCTAGAGGCGCACAAAGGCGGCATGGCAACACGCCTGTGGCTAGCGCCACCCACCAAAATGGACGAACACCAGCTCATGGAAGAAGGTTACTACAACATCTTCGGCCGTGCCGGTGCTCGGATGGAAATGCCCGGTTGCTCTCTGTGTATGGGTAACCAGGCGCGTGTGGCTCCGAACTCGACGGTGTTGTCTACCTCGACTCGTAACTTCCCCAACCGACTGGGTGATGGCGCGAACGTTTACCTGACTTCGGCTGAACTGGCTGCGGTTGGTGCAATATTGGGTAAATTGCCAACACCGGCTGAATACCTTGAATTCGCGGCCAAACTCGACGCCATGTCCAGCGATATCTATCGCTACATGAACTTCGATCAAATGGCTTCATTCCGCAAGAGCGCCGAAGAAGGCAAGCGCATAGGTGCAGTACAGATCGATCAAGTCGCTTAATATGTCGAACGAAGCGCCCATGGCGCTTCGCTTAGGCTGACTAAAGACCAAACCCCTGCAATCGCAGGGGTTTTTTTTATGGATAGGAAAAATTCAGGGGTCGCTTGTCGAAACAGTCTGTTCGTTAGAGGCTCGATTCATCGCTGGCGGTAAACTGCCGGCGAGCAGAATAGAATTGATGGCTCAGTCAGGTAGCCAAGGCGTCATCAAATAGACCGATAGCATGATCCAAGAATTGCTCGAGGCGCTGCCGAAAACCGGATTCCAGCTCAATCAACTTCGCCCGCTTGTCGCTGGGATCCACGACCTCGATCAGATGGCCCTTTGAGATTGCCTTATCGAGATACTTTTTAGCGGTTTGCGGACTGAGGTGACGCATGTACTGAAGCGCCTCTTGCTTTCTGACAGGTTGATTGGCGAGCCACAAACCGGTGTATAGATCGGAGTAATTTATATCAAGCACATCTCGGTCTTGAAGAAAACGCATCCAAGCCGCATCCATATTATTAAGAGCCCCCACAAATCGGCGCCGCTGTTGATCTGTCTTACTCACCGTTACCCTCTAACGCAAAGTCGTCACGCATTGTAGAGAAACACCACCCAAACATACAATTAAAATTACATATACATTTACTGATAATTTTAATAGCATGTAACAGCGAAGCACCCGTTATCTCCATGGAGCACTTTCAATGCAGCAAAAAGATGGACTTTGGCGTCACCCCAAGGGCTGGCTACCCAACTCTCTAGCGCTCGGCTACGTAGGCTTGGGACAAATAATAGGCATTGGACTGCTTTCCAGCTCCGGCCTTGCAACTTGGCTCGTAGGGATCATTTTGGTTGCGCATTCTCTGGTGATCGCTGCTTACTTCATACACGAGCTGGCTCACAACAGCATATTCAATTCACGAAGACTTTCACTCACGGTTGGGGAAATCCTCTCTTGGCTGTGTGGCGCCGCCTACGCACCGATGTCGCGGATAAAACGCATGCATATGCGCCACCACGGCGACATCGCCGACCTCGCCCTGTTTGATCCCAGACCTTTCTTAGCACAGTCCCCGGCATGGTTTCGTCGCTGCGTATACCTGCTCGAGTGGTGTTACATTCCCGCTGTAGAGCTGATCATGCATTACAACGTTGTGACGCGTCCGTTTCTGAACGCCAACTATGCCAATGATCGCACTAGGGTCATCATCGTCGGTTTATCTCGGGCGACTTTATTCGCGGGGCTATTTCTTATCAGCCCATGGGCACTCTTTGGCTACGGGATAGCCTACTGTCTGATGCTCATCGCCCTGTTCTTAGCTGATGCTTATGCTCACACCTACGAGTACTATCTCGTTCATAGCGTCGATGAGAAAGTGCCCAGAAACGGTCGAGACCGAGACTATGACCGGCTTCATACCTACTCAAATCTCGTTTCGGAGCGTTGGCCTTGGCTAAATTTGCTGAACCTTAATTTCGGGTATCACAACGCGCACCACGCCTCACCCAATGTACCTTGGTACGATTTACCACGCTTCCACAAAGAGTGCCAACTAGACGGGTCTCCGCAGGTTCTTCCCTACCGCGAAGTGTGGCGAACCTTTCATCAAAATCGCCTTAAACGCATCGAGGCCGAGGATCCGGGAGACGTCGGAACGGGTCAAGGCCGAGCAGATCATTTCCTTGGAGTGCATGGGGTCTCATTTTTAAGCATTGTTTAATCCTTGTGCGAACCACAGAGAATCGAGTGAAAACATATGAATTTTAAGGGCAAGACTATTCTGGTAACAGGGGGAACCAGCGGCATAGGCAAAGCCACTGTGTCTCTGTTTACCCAAGCGGGAGCGACCGTGGGCGTAAACCACATCGGGCAGCATGAAGCCTTTATCGAATTGGAAAGGGAACTATCTGAAGCGCCCGGAAAGCTCATAGAGTTGGAGGCCAACGTTACCGATGCGGGCCAGGTAAGAGTCGCTTTAGACACACTGCTGTCCGCAACGAATCGCCTTGATGTACTGGTAAATAACGCTGGAGTATCGCTGATCAAACCGTTCTTAGAAATCACGGAAGACGAATGGGATCATATCGTCGACACGGATCTAAAATCGGTATTCCTATGCTGCCAAGCCGCTATACCCGAGCTGTTAAAAACCCGAGGAACCATCGTTAATATCGCCTCAGAGCTCGCGATTAGTGGTCGAGCTAAGTTTGCTCCTTACACAGCAGCGAAAGGCGGCATTATCAGTCTGACAAGGTCACTCGCCCGCGAATTTGCGCCAACAATACGCGTCAACGCGGTCGCGCCGGGGCCAACGAGCACGCCCATGCTGGCGGCAGAGGCGGCTGTTCCAGGACATAACGAAAGCACCGCGGACATCCCATTAGGGCGCTACGCGGATCCAGTCGAAATCGCGACCAGCATCGTGTTTTTGGCATCAGAGCACGCTGGATATTTTTGCGGAGATATCCTGAGCCCAAATGGCGGCGCGGTGATGCGTTAAACGTACTTCAAAACGCGTGAGGTGCGCGGTAATACGCTGCAGGCACTTCAAGTTAAAAGATAAACAGACCGAGTAACAATTTATGAATACTGCCGCCGATTTCACTAAGTACAAAATGAGCCACCTATCATGGACGCAATATCGTGAGCGTCTCAAGATTGCGCCTTTAGTGATACTCCCAGTTGGCGCATTGGAGCAACACGGACCCCATCTACCAATGGCTTGTGACGCCTTGCTCGCTGAGGCCATTGCGCTTCGTCTCGCTGCAAACATCAATGGATTAGTTATGCCGCCTTTAAGCTATGGCTATAAATCACAGGAACGCAGTGGCGGCGGACAATGCTTTCCGGGTACAACAAGCTTAGATGGCATAACGCTCATTCATACTCTCAGAGATATTCTTCGGGAACTCTTCCGTCACGGCGCCATGCATATTCTCGTGCTTAATGGGCATGTCGAAAACCAATGGTTCCTCACCGAAGGTATTGACCTCGCGCTACGAGAAATTACGCAAAGCCAACCGGTCAATCGGGTAAGCCGCTGTGAATATTGGAATTATACGCCTCAGAATGTGCTCGAAAGGATATTCGACGGGCCATTCCCCGGCGTGGATTTGGAGCATGCTGCACTGATTGAGACCTCTATGATGCTCGCCCTTTACCCTCACTTGGTCGATACGAGTGCATTTCCGGAGGACATGCTGGCTGACTTCCCAGCGCACGATACCTACCCTCAAAAGGGCGATGGTGTTCCCGTTTCAGGCGTTCTCGCCCCGCTCAGTAGCGCCAGCGCTGACAAGGGTTGGCTTCTAATTAATAGTACCGTCGAGTGTCTCGCTGCGGCATTTAAACCCGAGTGAAGCTCCTAATGCCACGACGGCCATACTAGCGGCAGGAGGCAACCATTTTACCGCCAGCTGGATTTGGTACCTTGATGTGTGTGAACGAGGGCCGATCTTACAAACTTTTGCCGTATCCGAGTGGCGTCGGCTCCAGCAACGCAATTCCAGCGGTGAGTCTCGCCCTACAAAGCGCCACGAATACCCCAGGCAATCGGATACCGTAGCAACGATTCTGCACGCATTTCGGGCTCTTTACCTAAAAGAACACTCTTGAGCTCTTTAATAATTGCCGACACAGCACCGCTTCGCATTCATATGCTGGCCCTAACTACTCTGCCAATATACACGATAAGCCGCGTCTGAGATCAGTTTGAATATCGTTAATTGATTCAAGACCCACTGAAACCCGAATCAAGTTGTCGGTAATACCGGCTTCACCGCGCTCTTGATCGGATAAACGACCGTGCGTTGTCGTGGCCGGATGCACAATCGTGGTTTTCGCATCACCCAGATTAGCGGTGATACTCAGCCACTTGATGCCATTGATACAGGCCCAAGCCGCTTCGCGCCCGCCTTTCACCGTAAAGCTCAGGACCCCACCAAAGGCGCTCTGCTGCTTCGAGGCAAGCTCATACCCTGGGTGCTCGGGCAAGCCGGCGTAATTCACGTGCTCGACCTCTGGTTGCTCTTGCAACCACAAAGCCAATGCCAACGCGTTCTCGCTGTGCCGACTCATGCGCAAGGAAAGTGTCTCCAGACCTTTTAAAAACACCCAGGCGTTGAAGGCACTCATGGTCGGGCCGCAGGTACGCAGAAAGGCCCGAACCTCTTCCATATCAGCCCTGGAACCAACTACAGCGCCGCCCAGGCAACGACCCTGCCCATCTAGGTATTTCGTAGCCGAATGAATCACTAAATCGGCACCGTGCTCCAGCGGTCGCTGTAGCGCAGGCGTGCAAAAACAATTGTCTACCACGAGCTTAGCCTTGAACTCCCTCGCCAATTCACCGAAAGCGTTGAGATCAGCAACGCGGCACAGGGGGTTAGACGGCGTTTCTAGATACAGTAAGCGCGTGTTCGAATTACAAGCCGCCCGCCAAGCATTGATATCAGCTAAACCGACAAAGTGCGTTTTGATGCCAAACTTAGCTAAGTATTTGCTAAAAAGACCCGTGGTAGAACCAAACACATCTTTCGAACAAATGACCTCGTCGCCGCTCGATAAGAGCGCCATACAGGTGGATAGAATGGCCGACATACCGGAGGCGGTTGCTACCGCACCATCACCACGCTCCAAAGCGGCAAGACGGCGCTCAAATAAATCGACCGTGGGATTGGTATAGCGGGCATAAACTGGACCCGATTTTTCACCATTAAAGCGGGCCGCCGCATCCTCTGCGCTATCAAACAGGTAACTTGAAGTTAGATAGATGGGTTCGCTGTGCTCACCATTCTGGCTGCGCTCAAATCCTGCGCGAATCGCTAAAGTTTCAGGATCAAAATCCTCAAATTGATTGTAATCTGACACGCATCCTACCTATGAATGGTCATCGTTGTGGATACCAATAACAGAGCGCCCTGCCGCTTCAGCCGCACGCCGCTGTTCTTGCGCTTCGTCATTACGGGCATTGTGGACGGACAAAAGATATTCATCGTTGACATCGCCTGTCACGTAATCCTTGTCAAATACAGAGCAGTCAAAGCCGTCCACTGCGGGATTACCCTCAAGCGAGCATTTGACCAGGGCATCTAAATCTTGGAAAACGAGCCAATCGGCACCAATGGCCTCGCAGACTTCTTGCTCTGACCGGTTATGCGCAATCAGTTCTTCCGCCGAGGGCATATCGATACCGTACACATTGGGATAGCGGACCGGAGGACAGGCACTCGCAAAGAACACCTGCTTAGCGCCCGCATCACGTGCCATTTGGATAATCTGCCGGCAGGTCGTGCCACGCACGATAGAGTCGTCCACCAGCATTACGGTCTTCCCCTCGAACTCAAGTGGGACCGGATTAAGTTTCTGTCGAACCGACTTTTTACGTTCATTTTGCCCAGGCATGATAAACGTGCGGCCAATATAGCGGTTTTTCATGAAGCCTTCGCGAAACTTAATGCCCAGTTCGTGCGCCATGGCCTGTGCTGCGATTCGGCTCGTATCCGGAATGGGTATAACCACATCAATCTCATGAGCCGGCCGCAAGGCCATTACTTTTTTGGCCAGTGCCTCCCCTTGCCGCATCCGCGTTTTGTATACCGAAATACCGTCCATCATGGAATCGGGTCGAGCGAAGTACACGTGCTCAAAAATACAGGGCTTTAAAACAGGCTTGGTTGCACACTGACGTCTGTGAAGCTCACCCTGTTCGGATATGTACACCGCTTCGCCCGGTGCCACATCGCCAATCAACTCAAAACCGAGAACATCCAGCGCCACACTCTCAGACGCTAGCATATATTCGGTACCGGACTCGCTCGCTCGCTGACCTACAACCAGCGGCCGAATGCCCCAGGGATCTCTGAAGCCCACAATGCCATAGTTCACAATCAAAGCGATGGCCGCGTATCCGCCAACGCAACGACGATGCACACCGGCTACCGCTGCAAAAATATCTTCAGCACTCGGAAATAGCTGGCGCTGAACCTGAAGTTCGTGTGCTAATACGTTGAGCAGTACCTCAGAGTCACTGTCTGTGTTTAAGTGCCTCAAATCGCTTTGAAACATCTCGTGAGTTAGCTTAGCCGAATTGGTCAAGTTACCGTTGTGAGCTAAAGCAATCCCATAGGGAGAGTTAACATAAAACGGTTGCGCCAATGCCGGCCCACTGCTTCCCGCAGTAGGATAACGCACGTGGCCAATACCCACTGCGCCCCGCAAGCGTTGCATATGATGTTGACTAAAGACATCCCTTACCAGGCCCTCTGATTTTCTCTGCGTAAAGCGCCCCTGATAAGAGGTCATTATCCCAGCGGCGTCTTGGCCTCGGTGCTGCAATACCGTGAGCGCATCGTAAATGTCGGGTGCCACATCACGTTTACCCACAATACCTGCTAATCCGCACATAGCTTACTATTTCCTAACGTATAGACCTGTTTAAATTCGTGTAACGCGCGCATCTTGTAGACGCGACTGACTCCAATTCAGAAGGGTATCAACATGCGGCATTAGCACAGACTGCTGCATGGCTTCTTCAGTTTGGGGTACCAATAACTTAACCGCATAGCTCACTATCAGTAAAATCACGACCCCGCGAACAAACCCAAAGGCAGAACCCAAGAGCCGATCAAGCAAGGATAAACCCACCGCATTAATCAGCGAAGCCATCAAACGTGTAAATAGCGAAGTAACAATCAAACACCCGGCCAAGATCAGCAAGAAAGCCGCCACTTGCCTCACTAAATCACTGTCGATCCACTGCCCCAAGTATTCCGATGCCAAACCCGAGTATCGCGAAGCTAGAACAAACCCTGTAATCCAACCCACCAGAGACAGGGCTTCTCGTGTAAATCCCCGCCACAGACTCAAGAAAATCGATAGGCCGACAATGCCAATGATGCCCCAATCCACCCAATTAAATGCTGTTGTGTCCACGTTTATCCCTAGGGCCAGTAGCGCACCACCATAGAGTCCACCGAAAGTGCTTCGTCGACCGCACGCTTAACTGGCGCCAATGCCGCCTTTTCATATTTAGGGCCGACATAGACTCGGTAACGAACACCTTCGGGGCGTTCAACCTCTACCACATACGCTTTGTAGTTAAGCGATTTTAACTTCTGCGAGACTTTGTCGGCGTCATTTCGGCTGGCCATGCTCACGACTTGAAGTGTATATGCTATGGGTAAACCTTTGTCGTCCAAATCAGGGGGCGCAGGCGCCTCTTCACGCGGGTTGCCGCTCGGTTCGGCTACGACGATGTCTACCTCGCCGTCCAAAAAAGCACTGGTTTTGCGCGCGTCGACTTCGACCTCACCCTCGGCGATGCTTGCTTGAGGATCCGGGTCAACGTCGACGATATCTTGAGGCCAGTCAAATGATTCGAGTTGACGCTGAGGCAGCGGCTCAAACGGCTCTGTTGTGGGAATAACCAAACGCTCTGCTGGGGTGCGGACCGCTTGATCCACAAAAATGATAGGCCAAAACAAAACCCCCAGTGCGGTTAGCACCAGAGCCCCTACCAAACGCTGTCTCAGCATAGCCGATTCACCTGAGACGCACAGCCAAGCCCTAAATGCGCTCGGATCGCGCCAACGGTCGTAAAGGATCCCATAACAATTAGAAGATCATCTGCATGTGAATCGGCAATCATAGCATCGCAGGCCGCTTCCAAGGTAGCAAAAGCTCGACCAGTGGCGCCAGAATGTGAGGATAAGAGGCCCATCAAGTGGCTGGCTGAGGCGGCCCTCGGATTCATCGACTGATCTGCAATATACCATTGGGGAATCCACTCTGCGGCCGCAGCCAGCATAGCGTCGCAATCCTTATCCAGCATTGCGGAGAACAAAACGCGCAAACCGCGATGGGGAAATCGATTATGCACGTGATCCATCAGCGAACCGACAGCGGCCGGATTATGAGCTACATCGAACAAAAAATACCGTTGCTGCACGAGGGCTATCTCACGGCGGCCTGCAAGCGAAAGCCCAGATAAAACCGACCTAAGAGTCTGTAAATCCATATCAACGTTTAATTGCAGAACCGCGGCTACGGCAGCCGCCATATTACTCGGCATCAGGCCGGAACTTGGAATATCACTCAATTCGCACTCGCCAGTCATCGTTGCCCATCGGCCGGACCAAGCTAAGGCGCTCTCATCAACAAAAAAATCACGCCCAATCAATAGAGGCTTTGCCTTGCAGGCTTCGACGGTTGAAATCAAGCTGCTAGGTGGATCTTTTTCGGCGATAACGCAGGGCCGCCCTGCTCTCGCAATCCCGGCTTTTTCGACAGCGATCAATTCGCGGGTATCGCCCAAATACTCTTGATGATCCAGATCTATGCTGGTTATTACAGCAACGTCTGCATCAAATATGTTCACGGTGTCGAGTCGCCCACCCAGACCAACCTCCAACACCCAAACGTCCAGTTTCGCTGCATGAAAAATGAGTGCTGCCGCCAGACAAGACGTCTCGTAGTAGGTTAGGGAAATTTCTGCTCGCGCCGACTCGATTTTCTCGAAGGCATCAATGAGTTCTGCGTCGGAACAAGGCGCCCCGTGCACGTGAATCCGTTCATTAAAATCGCGAAGATGAGGCGATGTAAATACGCCTGTACGCAAACCCTGCGCGCGCAAAATGGCGTCGATTGTAGCGACCGTCGATCCCTTCCCATTCGTACCGGCTACGGTAACGATTTTTGCGTTTGGCTGGAGACCTAGCCTCTCAAACACGCTTTTTGAGCGCGCCAGCCCTAAATCGATGGCCTTAAAATGTGCGCCTTCTAGGCGTTGTAGCCATTCTTCAAGCGTACTAGGCTGCATCGTCAGCGTTTGAAAGGCCTGCCTGAGTCAGATTTGAATCAAAGTCGGTGTGTGTGAGCTTATGAAGGAGGCTACCCAAGGTATCTCGAAGATCATTGCGGTGAATGATCATGTCGATCGCACCGTGCTCAAGCAAAAATTCGCTTCTCTGAAATCCTGGCGGCAGCTTCTGGCGAATCGTTTGTTCGATGATGTTGGGGCCCGCAAACCCAGCTCTCGCCTCGGGTTCCGCGACGTTGATATCTCCGAGCAGTGCAAGCGAGGCCGAAACGCCTCCATAAATGGGATCGGTCATAACAGAAATATAGGGTATACCCTCACTTTTCATGCGCTCAATCACGGCAGAGGTTTTTGCCATTTGCATCAAGGAAATGAGCGCTTCTTGCATACGCGCACCACCAGAGGCAGAAAAGCATACCAGCGGCTGTCTCAACTCGATCGCAAGTGAGGCAGCGCGCGTGAACTTTTCACCGACAACGTAGCCCATCGAACCGCCATGGAAATTGAACTCAAAGGCAACCGCGACGACGGGTAATGAATGTACACGCCCCTTCATCGCAATCAGCGCATCGCGCTCACCTGTGCTCTTCTGTGCTGCGGTTAAGCGATCTTTATAGCGTTTTTTATCTTTAAATTTGAGTCGATCAATAGGTTCAATATCAGCCAAAATTTCTTCTTCTGAACCGGGATCTAGAAACAGTGCAAGACGTCGACGAGCGCCGATTCGCATGTGATGGTCGCATTTAGGGCAGACGTCACCATTACGTTCGAGCTCGGGGCGGTACAGCACAGCCTCGCACTTAACGCACTTTTTCCAAAGCCCTTCAGGGACGTTCGCTCGTTTCCCAGATGTATCTTTGCGAACACCCGACGGTAAAATTTTATCTAACCAACTCATAGACCCTCCACCAAGGTCAAGTATACGCCCCTGATAACCGCGGTAAACCCCGGTTTATACACCACTTCGAATTTCGCCGAGCAGTGCCACTGCATCGTGGCACCTCGATTCAATGGTTTTATCTTCGTTACCGAGCAAACTGACCAGCGCACTACCAACGACCACGCCGTCCGCAACGCTTGCCACCGCTGCAGCCGATGCAGCGTCTTTAATACCGAATCCCACAGCGACGGGAAGATCCGTTTCCGATTTAATCTGTTGCACCTTGGCCGCCACTTCTTGGGTATTTATATTGGCTGCTCCAGTAACACCTTTGAGTGAAACATAGTAAATAAATCCGCTTGCTTGCGATGTAATTAGTGGTATCCGATCGTTCGGCGTTGTGGGTGAAATCAAAAATATATTATCGATCCCCACTTTTTTGAGCTCCGCATTCACCGTCTCCACCTCTTCGGGTGGCAAATCGACAGTGATCAGCCCGTCCACACCCGCTTGAGCAGCGGCCTCTGCAAACATAGCGTAACCCATTCGCTCAATGGGATTCGCATAGCCCATCAAAATAATGGGGGTTAACGCATCGCTTTCACGAAAAGCGGCAATCGTAGCGAGACAGCTGCGCAAACTGACCCGATGTGCCAGCGCCCGCTCATGCCCTTTCTGAATAACCGGACCTTCCGCCATAGGGTCTGAGAATGGCACGCCCAATTCGAGCATATCAGCACCTGCTGCGACCAGCTCATGCATCAGGGACACAGTGACATCCGGCCTTGGGTCACCCGCAACAACATAGGGGATAACCGCTTTGCGACCGGCTGCGTGTAACGATTGCCATTTAGCTTGAATACGGCTCAACTTACTTTTCTCCAAAAATATCGGCGCCGTCTACCTCAGCTACCGTGAAAATATCTTTATCACCCCGCCCGGACAAGTTAACTACGATTGTCTGTTCCGGCGTCATGGTCGCTGCGAGCTTGGCTGCGTATGCGAGCGCATGAGACGTTTCAAGTGCCGGCATGATACCTTCTGTTCGAGTCACAGTATGAAACGCTTGCAGAGCCTCGTCGTCATTTGCGGTAACGTAATTCACGCGGCCCACGTCTTTGAGCCAAGCGTGTTCAGGGCCAACGCCAGGGTAGTCCAAACCTGCAGACACCGAGTGCGTGTGCATGATTTGGCCGTCTTCATCCTGCATCAAATAGGTACGGTTACCGTGCAGAACACCGGGAGTACCCGCGGTGAGAGGTGCAGCGTGCTCATTCGTCTCGACACCGTGCCCACCCGCCTCAACACCGTATATTTCCACGCTTTCGTCTTCCAGGAAGGGATGGAATAGACCTATGGCATTACTGCCTCCACCGACACAGGCCACCAGAGCGTCAGGTAAGCGACCAATCTGATTCAGACACTGAACGCGCGCTTCTCGGCCGATAACGCTTTGAAAATCGCGAACGAGCATAGGGTATGGGTGTGGCCCGGCTACCGTACCGATTATGTAAAAGGTATCGTCCACGTTAGTCACCCAGTCACGCATCGCCTCGTTCATAGCATCTTTAAGCGTTCTGGAGCCAGAGGTAACCGAGATAACATTCGCACCCAACAGACGCATGCGATAGACGTTCAGCGCCTGTCGACGAACGTCTTCTTCTCCCATGAATACATGGCATTCCATACCAAGTCGAGCCGCGATGGTCGCACTGGCCACGCCATGCTGACCTGCACCTGTCTCAGCAATAACGCGTTTCTTGCCCATAAACTTAGCCAGTAAGGCTTGCCCCACCGTATTGTTGACCTTGTGCGCACCCGTGTGGTTAAGGTCCTCACGCTTGAAGTAAATTCGCGCGCCCCCAATCTGATCTGACCAGCGTTCCGCCTCATACAGTGGCGACGGCCGACCCACAAAATGAGCGAGATAAGAATCGAATTCGCGCTGGAAATCTGGATCATCTTTCAGTTGGCTGTACACGCGTTCTAGGTCTGCCAAAGCAGACATAAGCGTCTCAGAAACGAATTTACCGCCGTAGGGTCCGAATCGACCCTTCGCGTCAGGAACCTGAGCGTAGATACTTGGATCTATTGGTTTATTCATTGCGACTGGGCCTCATCCCACTGCTTTACCGCGCTAATAAAAGCGCGGAGTTTACTCGAGTCTTTGATGCCGGGCGACTCCTCAACACCACTGCTGACATCAACGGCCGCAGGGCGATAGCGCTGCAAGGCGTCGGCCACGTTAAGCGGATTCAAGCCACCCGCTAAAATCCAGGAACGCCCCACCTGTTCGGGCATAAGATTACTGTCTATCTGAGCACCCGTTCCGCCCGGGATACCATCAACCCACGCGTCCAGCAATAGGGCTCTCGCGTCGACATAGGCACTCACCGCTCGTTGTACGTCATCTCGGTCTCTAACGCGGATCGCCTTCCAGTAAGGATGGCCTATCTCGGCACAAAACTCAGAGGATTCGTCGCCATGATACTGAATCAGATCAGGCTGAACACTCTTGATTAACTTACGGATCTCAACTGCCGTCATGTTCACAACCAGCGCTACCAGACTGACCATCGGAGGCAATGCCGCACGAATTTCTATCGCACGCTCAATCGAGACGTTACGTGGGCTAGACGAGTAAAACACACAGCCGATAGCATCCGCGCCGGCATGAACGGCACTGAGTGCATCATGAACCGATGTGATCCCGCAGATTTTTATACGAGTAGACAGGTTACGCGCTCCCTAAGATCAGCGCGAATGATAACAGATTTAAAATCACTATGTCGTCAGTCTAGGCAGAGGAAGATAGGCCCTTTTACTTGATTTGGTAAGTTATAAGCCGGGGGATAACCCACACCAACCAAATACAGACCATCAGGTGGCGCCGTGTCTGCGGCAACGCTGCGATTACACCCTTCCAGTAATTCCGCAATCCATGCTGGGGGTTTTAAATGCCGCCCAACCATTCCTATCGAACCAGCAAGATTGCGAACCATATGGTGCAAAAACGCATTGGCCGTAATTTCCATAACAACAAAAGAACCCTGGCGTAAAAAGCTGATCTCATCTATGCGTCGGCAAGGTGAATTAGACTGACAACTGGCGGCCCTAAAAGCAGAAAAATCATGCTCGCCAATCAAGCAAGCGACCGATTGCTGCATCGCATCAATATCGAGATCGTTACGCGACCAAGTGACCTTACGGTACAGGGTAGTTGAGCGGATAGCCTGTGTATTCCATACGTAGCGATATGTGCGGGATACCGCGCTAAACCTTGCGTGAAAATCTGCGCTAACGCCGCAAGCCCAATTCACTCTAACCTGAGGCGGCAAAGAGGCGTTCCCACCCATGACCCAAGCCTTAGGGCTCCTGGCTACAGGCGATTCAAACGAAACTATTTGATTGGTGGCATGTACTCCTGCATCGGTCCGACCCGCGCAAGCTACTCTTATTTCTGTGTTGGCCACCGAACTCAGAGCGTTCTCCAAGCACTCTTGTACGCTGATTTGCCCTGAGGCCTGGCGTTGCCAGCCATGAAATTCGGAGCCATCGTACTCAACAGACAATGCTATACGCTGCCCAGCCGGCAACGCCTGGTCGCTTATACTCACAGTAAGGTGGTCAGAAGCGCTTCAGCTTCTCGTCGCTGTGCGTCGCTACCCGTGCTGGCGACATCTTCTAGGATACCGCGCGCCGAATCAAAGTCTTCCATATCGATGTAAGCCCGAGCCAAATCCAGCTTGGTTGCCGGCGCGTCCTCGCCATGTGCAACGAAGATGTCAGCGCCGGTCAATTCGGGGGCTGGAGCCGGTTCTAAATCAAAATCCTCGAAATCGCTTAAATCGAGATCATCATCGAAGTCTAGAGTCGTATCCGCTGCCACAGCGGGTTCTTCCGCCTCAAATGAAACCTCAAAATCGGCGTCATCCAATGCTGAGCTATCAGCGATGCCTGCTTCATCGCTCGCGGGCTCGCTAATCTCATCTAAACCCAGGTCAATAAGCGATTCGTCTGCGAGCGTCTCTTCCGAATCAACCTCGGCAACGCTCCCACGAGAATCAGTGAAAATGCTGTCAAGGGCATCACCATAAGGGCCAAAGAGTGAAGCGTCGGCACCGAGATCAAACACATCCTCCGCACTCGCGCCTGACGATTTTTGTTGCGAAGTCAAAAATCCGCCTCGCATCATAAGCTCATCCGCGCGAATGACGACGTAGCGTGAACACTGTTCTAACACCCCAGCGTAAGCCGCTTTAGCTTCGTTTTCCCGTCCGGCATCAACCAAGACCTCCAACAGCTTGAGACGGCATTCGTCGGCTGCTGGATTTTTCTCTAAGGAACCCTGCAGCAGTTCAACCGCTTGGTTTATTCTGCCGTAAGCAATGTAGATATCAGCCTCAGCGAGCGCATCGTTAATGTCCATATCGGACGCATACTGGTCGGCTTTGGAATTGTCGCTGAACGTTTCGGTGATATGGGCAGGCAAGGGATCGTCACTTGAGTCGTGATCGATCTCAAGGCCTGCATCATTCAAATCAACTCTGGAAAATACGTCGTCGATACCGGGATCCCGGTTTAGACTCGTTTCGTCTGTTTTTACCAGTACGGAGGAGCGACGACGTTGCCAAATCAATCCCAGCGCCGCGAGCAGGGCTGCCGCACCTACGCCCCCAGCAATCAGCGATATCGATAGACCCTCTTCTTTTGTTGGCAACTGAGTAACGGAGCGCGGCTTGACAGCAACAACGGGCGCGGCCAGATCGACCACGGTGGCTGGCACGTCGTCAACGATCGGCGATTCTTCGACCGCCGTCTCAACTTCCGCTCTTTGTTGACTGGCTGTTACGTCTGGTTGCTCCCTGACAGCTTGGTTTGTATCGCCTTCAGGCTCTGCGGAGTCTGCGTCGCCCAAAGCGTTCTGCAGCAGCGCAATCTGCTTATCTTTGGCCTCAATAATCGCCTGCATCACGTCGAGCTGCTCTTGCAAGACAGCGAGCTGTGACTGCAGTTCGGCAAGTTTAGCGTTGTCTACTTGCAGAACTGAACGGGAGGATTGCGTCGGCAAACTCTCGTACTTTGCTGCGACGGCGCCTTCCAGCTCAGTATCGAATTGATCAGCCGCTATTCTAAGCCGCGCTGAAGGCGCGCTAACACGGCCTTCTTGCCACTCCTGATTTTGACGCCGGATATTCGCCAGAACGACTTCACTGTCTGACAGGCTTGCATCTAACTCGGTCGGCAGGTAGACGACGCGACCCGCCTGCAACAAGTTGATGTTGTTATTTATGAAGGCTTCCGGATTCTGACGCTGTATTTCAAGCATAGTCGCCTGAACGCTGCTCCCGGGGAGCTTCGCTTCGCGAGCAATTTCCCATAGAGTCTCATTAGGTTTGACCCGATAGTTCTGGCCCGGTTCAGGTCGACCTGTCACGTCGTCCGCTTCTGATTTTGTGACGGGCTCTCGCGCGGAAGGACTCGAGCTCCAGGACCCATCTGACCAACGTTCACCATTTCCGGCTACGACGTCACTCGCTGAGATAACGATCCCGTCGTCAAATGACGGAGGATCAAGCAGAACCGTATACTCCCGCAACAAACGGCCGCTCGGCCATTTAGTTTCAATCACGAAACTTAAGAAGGGTTCCCGCACAGGCTCACGGGTACTCACAGCCACGTAGCTGTCGCCTTCGCTATCTATGACAACCTGAAAATTGATACCGGTTAGGAAAAAACTGCGCTCTATCCCAACTCGATCGAAATCGCCCTCCGAAGCTAAACGCACCAAAACTTGCGCGGGCAACAGCCCTTCGGTATTGAGTATCTCGATACGCGCGTCAAGCGGCTCATTTAAGTACGACTCGAGCTCGATTTCACCCAGCCCGAGCGCCGATGCGTAAGATGTCTTAAACAGCGTTGCCGCCAACGCGATTGATAGCAGTTTTCGCTTCATAATCGATGCCTTGTTTATACCGCCTGCCCCACTCGCATGTCATTCATAGTCAGTTTTATACGAAACGCGTTCTAGTTAACATCCGCCAAAAGTATCAGTTATAAATATTCTGTGATCAACAGCTCGGCAATTTGCACACTATTCAATGCCGCTCCCTTTCGCACATTATCAGCCACAACCCACATATCAATACCGCGGGGATGGGAAATATCTTCGCGCAAACGACCAACATAAACTGGATCTTGTCCCGCTGCTTCAGTCACAGGCGTGGGATAACCACCGTCGCAACGGTCGTCGAGCAACTGAACGCCCGGCGCTTCTGCGAGAAGTGCTCTGACTTGCTCAAGAGAGATCTTGTCTCGCGTTTCAATGTGGACCGCCTCAGAGTGCCCGTAAAAAACGGGAATGCGCACGCAAGTAGGGTTGACGGCAATGGAGTCGTCCTCAAAGATTTTCTGCGTCTCCCAAACCATTTTCATCTCTTCACGGGTGTAGCCATTCTCTTGGAACGTGTCTATGTGTGGAAGCGCGTTAAAAGCGATCTGCTTAGGATAGACCTCGGCTTCGGCCGATTTTCCGTTCAGCAACTGCGCGGTTTGCTTCGCTAACTCTTCAATCGCCTCTTTACCTGTTCCAGAAACGGCCTGATAGGTGGCAACGTTGATACGCTCGATACCGACGGCGTCGTAAATCGGCTTCAGGGCTACCAACATCTGAATGGTTGAGCAGTTCGGATTAGCGATAATTCCACGGTTGGTGTATCCGGCAATCGCGTGCGGATTCACTTCGGGTACTACCAAGGGAATGTCCTCGTCCCGACGAAAATGCGAGGTGTTATCAATCACAACACAACCGGCCGCTCCGGCTTTCGGCGCATATTCCTCAGAAATACTGCCACCAGCAGAGAACAAACCAATCTGAGCCTGACTGAAATCAAACTCGGCTAGGTCTGTTACGGTGATGTTCTTGCCGCGAAACCGGATGCTTTTGCCCGCGGATCGCGCACTCGCCAAGGGGTACAAGGTACCGACTGGAAAATTTCGCTGCTCTAAAATTTCGATCATGGCTTCCCCTACCGCTCCGGTAGCCCCCACGACAGCCACATCAAATGTTCGACTCATGTCTTAAATCCTTACTTTACAAAGTGTTGAGAAAGGGCCTCACGCACTGACGCCCCCATTTCGCTGGTGGATACCTTGGGCTCGTCCCCTGCCGCGATATCTCCTGTTCTAATTCCTTTATCCAACACGCGACCTACCGCAAGCTCGATGGCGTCAGCGGCTGCCGACTCATTTAAACTGTAGCGATACATCATGGCAGCCGACAGAATGGTCGCTAGGGGGTTGGCGATACCCTGGCCCGCGATGTCGGGCGCCGAGCCGTGACAAGGCTCGTACATACCACGGCCAGCTTGATCTAACGATGCGGAAGGCAACATACCAATCGACCCCGTGAGCATCGCCGCTGCATCCGATAAAATATCGCCAAACATATTACCCGTAACCATGACGTCGAACTGTTTGGGCGCCCGAATCAACTGCATGGCCGCGTTGTCCACGTACATGTGGCTCAGCTCAACGTCCGGGTACTCTTTTGCCACCTCATTCATAACTTCACGCCACAGCATGGTAGCCTCGAGAACATTGGCTTTATCAACAGAACATACGCGACAATCACGCTTTCTGGCCAAGTCAAAAGCCAAGTGCGCTACACGTTTTATTTCACTCTCAGTGTATACGTAGGTATTAAAACCTCGACGCTGGCCGTCCTCGGTCGAGTCAAAGCCGCGCGGCTGGCCAAAGTAAATGCCGCCAGTTAGTTCTCGCACGATCAATAGATCTAAGCCCGCGACCAAATCGGGTTTCAGGCTTGAGGCTTGCGCCAGCTGCGGATACAAAATTGCGGGGCGCAAGTTGCCAAAGAGCTGTAGATCAGATCGAATACCTAGCAGGCCTTTTTCTGGCCGGATAGAACGATCGAGACCGTCCCATTTCGGGCCACCGACAGCGCCCAAAATAATGGCGTCTGCTTGTCGAGCCTTGGCTGCCGTCTCATCAGGATACGGGACCCCCGTGGCGTCAATCGCTGCACCACCCAACAGCGCATGGTCCAAGGTCATATCAATCCCCAGGGCCGCATTAACCTGCTCAATAACCGCGATGGTTTCGTTCATTACCTCTGGACCGATGCCATCTCCTGCCAGGACGAGTACACGATGAGACACTTTCTTCTCCTATTGAATTACGTCAAATAACCAAGGTGATTGGGCTCGCCATTGCATTTCAAATTGCTTGATCGCGTCGGCCTGCTGCAGCGTCAACCCAATATCATCGAGACCCTTGAGCAAACACTCTTTACGGAAAGCATCGACCTCGAATTCAAACGCCTCGCCGCTGGGTGTTGTAACCGTTTGTGCTTCCAGATTGACATCCAACCGATAACCTTCGTTGGCGTACATTTCATCAAAAATCCTAGAAACAATTTCTGATTCTAAAACAATAGGTAACAATCCGTTTTTAAAGCAATTACTATGGAAGATGTCGGCAAAGCTGGGGGCAATTATGGCGCGAAAACCGTAATCTGTGAGCGCCCACGGAGCGTGTTCACGAGACGACCCGCAGCCGAAATTCGAGCGAGCAAGAAGCACTTCCGCGCCCTGATATCGCTCAAAGTTCAAAGGGAAATCCGGATTCTTAGGGCGGGCACTGTTATCCATATCAGGCTGGCCTTCATCTAGATAACGCAACTCGTCGAATAGATTGGGCCCGAAACCGGATCGCTTGATCGATTTCAAAAACTGTTTTGGTATGATCACGTCAGTATCGACATTGGCACGATCCATTGGGGCAGCAAGGCCAAGCAAACGTTCAAATGGTTTCATGCAGACACCTCCATATCTCTAACGTCGACAAAATGTCCGGCAATCGCTGCTGCCGCCGCCATACCCGGGCTCACTAGGTGAGTCCGCCCACCAATACCCTGACGCCCCTCAAAGTTGCGATTGGACGTGCTGGCACAGTGCTCTCCAGAGCCCAACTTGTCAGCGTTCATAGCCAGACACATGGAGCATCCGGGTTCACGCCACTCAAAGCCCGCATCGAGCAGAATGGTGTGAAGGCCCTCCGCCTCGGCTTGGGCTTTAACCACGCCTGAGCCAGGCACGACCATGGCCTGCTTGATGGTAGCAGCGACTTTTTTACCCTTGGCAACAGCCGCAGCTTCACGGATGTCTTCAATTCGAGAGTTAGTACAAGAACCAATGAATACACGGTCTAGTCGGATATCGGTAATCGCCTGCCCACCGCTCAGCCCCATGTACTCTAGAGCGCGTTTCACGCTCGCTTTGCTAACCTCATCTGACTGCGATTCAACGGTGGGGACGCAGGCGTCCACCGGCAGCACCATCTCGGGCGATGTTCCCCAAGTGACTTGCGGTTTGATGGCAGCGGCATCGAGCACAACTTCACGATCAAAAATCGCATCTGAATCCGTATGCAGGGTGCGCCAGTACGCTTCCGCTTTATCCCACAGCTCGCCCTTGGGAGCGTATGTGCGGCCTTTGACGTATTCCAAAGTAATATCATCTACCGCGACCATCCCCATACGAGCGCCGGCTTCGATCGACATGTTACAGAGCGTCATACGCCCTTCCATGCTCAGAGCGCGCACTGCCGAGCCCGCGAACTCAATGGCATAGCCCGTACCACCCGCCGTGCCAATTTCACCGATAATGGCCAAGGCCATATCTTTCGCTGTGACACCTTTAGATAAAACACCTTCCACGCGAACGCGCAGGTTCTTCATCTTACGCTGAATCAGGCACTGAGTTGCGAGCACGTGCTCCACCTCTGAAGTCCCTATGCCGTGCGCAAGTGCGCCCAAGGCGCCGTGTGTAGAGGTATGCGAATCGCCGCACACAACGGTCATGCCGGGTAAAGTCGCGCCGGATTCAGGCCCAACGACATGCACGATACCCTGACGGATATCGTTGATAGGAATTTCAACCAAATCGAAATCGCTGCAGTTATCGTCTAAGGTCTGCACCTGCAAGCGAGACACAGCATCTACGATACCGGCAACACCGCCTGCGCGCTCTTCGGCGTCGGTCGGGACATTGTGATCCGGCACGGCCAAGTTGGCGTCGCGACGCCATGGCTTACGACCCGCTAAACGCAGCCCTTCGAAAGCTTGCGGCGAGGTCACTTCGTGAATCAAATGCCGGTCAATATAAATTAGGGCTGTGCCATCATCTCGCATTTCGACTAGATGACTTTCCCACAATTTGTCGTATAAAGTTTTACCTGCCATGTCTGAGACACCTCTTTTTTACGCAGCGCGCAAGTCTATGCTCTAGCGCCTATTTTCTCAATGAAGGGCGCGCTTTTTGCCCCTTTTTTCTCTAGAAAATCCCCATATTAACGCCCTCGGCTAAAGCCTCACCCCAGGCTCGGGCAAATTCCAGCTGATCGGGTTGCGGATCCCCTCTCAGAATCTCGGTCTGATTCATCAATTTAAAGGGAAAACCCTTGGCAATCCGTTCAAATTGAGCCGCGGCGCCACGCCCATCATTCCCAGCACTGACCAACAGCGCCGCGGGAATCAGCGCCGCCTGATCAAGATAAGGATATAAACTTCGATCAAGCAAGGCTTTCATTTCGCCCGCTAAGGCTCCCGAATTCTCCGCGGCCACGAACAAAACGGCTCCGGCTCGCCACAGATCCTGAGCTTCCGTATCGCAGGCGCGCTTGACAGCCACATGACAGACCTTGGACGCACCCTGTTTCACGGCGGCTGCAAGCTTCGCGCAAGCGCCCGACTGCGAGTGGTATACCAGCAAAATCACGTTTTATGCCTGATGCGCCAGCACTGGTGAATCTTAGTATTGCGCTCAAAGTCGGGATCAAGCGTACTCGGGCTGATGTCTTCGATTGCAAACAGTTGAGTCAGTGTGGGTGACAGCTTAAAGCCACGTCGATTGTTGGAAAAATACAGCGTTCCGCTTGGTGCCAAGCACCGCATCGCAGCTCGAACCAACGGTTCTTGATCCCGCAATACGTCGAAACTGTCTTGCGTCTTTTTTGAATTCGAGAACGAGGGCGGATCCAACAGTATGAGATCATACTGAGTCTTATGCTTTTCGAGCCACACCATAACGTCTGCTCTTTCTGCCTTGTGAACAGCATCAGAAAGTCCATTCAAGGCCAGATTGGATTTGTACCAATTCAAATAGGTGTTAGAGAGATCCACGCTGACCGTTTTTTTTGCACCCCCAAGTGCCGCATGAACACTCGCCGTTCCGGTGTAACAGAACAAGTTTAAAAACGTTTTGCCCTTCGATTCGGCGCCAATTCGCAAGCGCAAGGGGCGGTGATCCAAGAACAAACCGGTATCCAGATAATCCGTCAAATTGACCAATAGCTTAGCCGGTCCCTCTTGAACCGCGATCTTTTTGTCCGTGTAATCGCGTTTCTCGTACTGAGCCGCTCCTTTCTGTTGCCGCCGCTGTTTGAGCGCAATATCGGCGGGTGCCGCATCGAATTCCACGCAGAGCGCATGAATCACGTCGTCAAGTCGCTGCAAGGCTGCTGCTTCATCAACGTGCTTGGGCGCTTGATACTCTGCTACGTGCAGACGCCCCTCATACCAGTCAACAGCAACCGCATACTCAGGCATATCCGCGTCGTAGAGGCGATAGCAAGTGGTTCCGGAGCGCTTGAGCCAAGGCTTTAGCTTACGGCGATTCTTTCGCACACGATTCAGAAACATCCGAGCGCCATCCGATAATGTCACCTCGGACTGTTGTGGTCGCTCCAAGGCTCTCTGGACCTCGCCTTGCGATTGCCTGGAATCTAGGCTTCGCCAGTTGTTATCGCTGGTCAAATCGAACAAACTCAGGGTGACCGGCAGTGGACCATTAAACAACTGTAGCTGCTTATGGCTCCTTAGACCGATGGCTTTAGATAAGCCATTATCGCCCGCCAAAACCGCCATCTGCCAACCCTCAAACTGGTCTCGAGCACGCTCTCCAAGCTGATTGTAGAGATACTTAAGTGCGTTGTTCTCGCCGAGGCGTTCACCATACGGCGGGTTACACACTAGGAGTCCCGTTGCAATGGGGCGGTGTGTGGGCTTAGTCAATTTCGTCAGGGATTTGATCGAGACTCGAATCACTTGGCTAAGCCCCACTGCGTCAATATTTTCCTCTGCCGAGCGGATGACTTTTGGATCCGCGTCATAGCCTCGAAGCTCTAGGTTTGCGAGCTGTGATCGACCCGCCGAAGCGCGTTTCTGAGCTTCAGACAGCATGATCCGCCACTGGTCCGGAACAAAATCGGGGAGTCGCTCGAAACCGAATCGCTGGCGCTTCAAAGCGGGGGCGATATCTGCAGCCATCATTGCGCCCTCGATAAGCAGTGTGCCGGTACCGCACATGGGATCAACCAGTGCTCCACCCTCTTTCGCTATACCAGACCACCCCGCCCTCAATAAAATTGCCGCGGCTAAGGTTTCTTTCAAGGGGGCAGCCCCTGAGCGAGCGCGATAGCCGCGCCAATGCAAACTGCCATCACCGTAATCAATGCCGACACTCAGGCCCTGCGGGCGTAAATGACAGTTGAAGCGAATATCGGGCTTACCGCGATCTACATTAGGCCTGGCCCCGCAAGCGTCGACCATTTCATCGACGATGGCGTCTTTTACTCGTTGCGCGCTGAATTGCGTATTGCGCAAGGATTCGTTAGTGCCGTGAAAATCGATCGCAATTGACTGCGTTGGTTTGACCCACTGGTGCCAAGGCAAGGCGACCAATGCCGAATAAAGTTCATCCGCAGTGGCTACTTTGTACTCGCCCAACAAACGAATCACTCGGTTTGCCACGCGCGACCACAAGCACATCTTCAAGCCGAGTGACACAGGACCATTAACATAAACACCGGCAATCGCTTCGCTTACTTCGCTCGCACCCAACTCTTTGAGCTCTTCCGCCAAAATGGGTTCTAGACCTTTGGCGCAACTGACAAACCAATCAACAGGGGACCGCGCAGAGCGCTCTGGAAGTTTCATAATGGATTCTCTAAGTGACCCGTACAGTATACCAGTACACGGGGCGATCTTCCCGCGTAGCCGCAGTTCAAATCATGAAGCTCTCATTTATTGCAGCAATAGCCATTATTCCTCGTACTCGGATTACTCTTGTTTTTGCCTAAAAGCTGTTAGCCTATGCGCTTTGAAAGGAGAACTAACATGACCGACGCGTTTCACCCACCACTGCGAACCCTAATGGGCCCGGGCCCTTCAGATGTACCGCCACAGGTGCTCGAGGCACTAGGGCGCCCAACTATTGGTCACCTGGACCCTCAATTTGTCGCGTTGATGGATGATATAAAGCGTTTGCTACAGTTTGTTTTTCAAACGCAAAATGAGCTAACGCTTCCCATTTCGGCACCTGGCTCAGCGGGCATGGAGGCGGCCTTCGTCAATTTGATCGAACCAGGTGACACTGTGATCGTATGCCAAAACGGCGTATTCGGCGGACGCATGAAAGAAAATGTCGAGCGCTGCGGTGCGACCGCCGTCATGGTGCAAGATGCTTGGGGTGAAGCCGTATCGATAGACAAAGTTCGCGCTGCATTTGCAGAGCACAACAATGTTAAAGCTTTGGCCTTTGTTCACGCAGAGACTTCAACTGGCGCTCGAAGCGACGCACAGACGCTGGCTGAGATAGCGCGGGAAAACAACGCGCTCGTCATCATGGACACGGTAACCGGCCTCGCCGGGATACCGGTTGAGGTCGACGCTTGGGGTATCGACTGCGCCTACTCAGGCACGCAAAAATGCTTGTCTTGTACACCCGGCATCGCCCCAATTACCTTCAGCAAGAAGGCACAAGACGTCATAGCAAACCGAACCACCAAAGTGCAAAGCTGGTTCTTAGACATGCAGTTAATTATGGGCTACTGGGGCGGGAACACCAAACGCGCCTATCACCATACTGCACCCGTTAACGCCATGTATGCGCTACACGAGTCACTGCGATTGGTCGAGGCTGAGGGTCTTGCCAATTCGTTTGCACGACACGCCTTAAACCACCGTGCCCTCGTTGCGGGACTTGAAGCGATGGGGCTTAGCATGGCCGTATCCGAGGATATTCGACTACCGCAACTCAATGCCGTCAACATTCCTGAGGGTGTGGACGATGCCGCTGTTCGCTCTGCCCTTTTGTCAAAGTTTGATCTAGAAATCGGAGCAGGCTTAGGTGCGCTTGCGGGTAAGACTTGGCGCATAGGCTTGATGGGCTTCAGTTCGAAAGGCGTCAACGTACGCAAGTGTCTTTTGGCTTTAGAGACCGTACTGAATGAAATGGGTGCGGATATCACATCTGGGGCAGCCATTCCCGCAGCTGAGGCTATTTACGCTAATCAGTAGCCTGCCCTGTCATCATTTGCCAGAGGGGGCGCAAAGCCGCACGTGAATCCCCTCTGTGCATCTGATAGCTCACGTGTGCCGACGCCGGAGCGCCCGGGTCGACTTCGATACTCCAGAGCGCGTTGATATCGTTTGGCAGCAACGAGTAGCGCATGTCGATGATCTTATTGCTGTTGCTCTCGTCAACTGCAAGGTAGTCGTTGCTGAACCAGCGGAAACGCTCGATGTCGATAGCCTGCTGAGCATCAGGATCCAGCCAGTAGAAGTCGCGACCCACGTCGAGCTTAGCTATGGATTCCCCCTCATATACCCGGGTCGTCCGCCCCACGTGTACCGCATCAACAAAAAAGCGCCCCTCGTACTCGTAAACCACCTTGAATACAAATAAGTTGGCAAAGCTGGGCTTCGCTTCAAGACGCATGGGGTCGTGTCCTCGACTCTGAGCGAGCTCGAGCCCCACCGCTTCGGCTCGATCTCTCTGCACCATACCCAGAGCAACATAGGCTCCGAACCAAGCTAGGGCTAAAAGTACCGGGGCAACGGTGGCCTTACGCTTCGATAGAACCAAGCCGGCTATCAGTGGCAGAGTCACGAGTGGGTCGATGATAGACAACACGTTCCAGGCAATACGTGCATCACTCAGAGGCCACAGCAATAAGGTGCCATAAGTTGTGCATGCATCGAGCAAGCCGTGCGTCGCGTAACCTAATAGACAGAAGCTCCAAGCTTGCCTAAACGACAAGCCGCTCCAGCGGGCCGACAAGGGATGCAGGACCAAGGCGCATAAGAGCGCACCAAAAGGGATGAACAAGAGCGAATGCGTGAATTGCCGGTGATATTCCAGAAATAACAGCGGATCCGTACTTGATCGGATCACGACATCCAGATCCGGCGCCATGCCGGCAAGCGCCCCAAGTAAAATCGCGCCGGCGATTTGTTGCGGCCTAGCTTTCGACACGGCAACCGCTGCGCCCAACGCGCCCTGAGTTACTGGATCCATCTACTTCCCTCTTTGCCCCGAAACTCGGCTCATCACGTCATTTTTACGTTAGAGTAGTACGCTTAAAATTCGGTGAACGATCAATCTACCAGCGCTTTTCCCCAAACATTGAAACCAGCAATCCTAGGGCTTTTGGGAAGATACATGGATTTTAGATCGGCAATGGCAATGCCAGCCGCTTCAAACAGATTTGGGATGTTTCGGTTGATATGGCATCCTCCAGCAATGCGCATCCACAGCGGGTTAATGCGGTTCTGCCATTTTTGAACGTCAGCGTCAGGCGCCAAAGCGTGTTCGGAAAACCATATTTCGCCGCCCGGCTTTACTACACGTTTGAGTTCAACCAGTGCAGCGACGGGATCCGGGATAGTACATAAGCTGTAAGTAATCACCGCAGAATCCATGCTGTCGTCCTCAAGGGGCAACTTATCCCCCGACAGTGCCCGGTACTCAACCGGGAAGCACACTTGAGCGACGCGCTCCTGCGCCAACTCCCACGAGCGCTCACTTGGATCAATACCAATGACCTCGGTCACTCGATCACCGTCGTAGTGAGGTAGATTTAGCCCAGTGCCGATGCCAATTTCAACAACGCGTCCGTGCGCGCAAGGGACGACTTTTTCTCGCTGTTTGTGAAAGGCTTTGGTGCCGCAAGCACAGTTGATAACGTGTGGTAAGACGCGACGCTCATAAAAATTCATGTCAGCACAATCTCCTAGGGTAGGCTACAATGGCCCTGTCTCAACCTTATTATGATGTCCATGCATATTCACATACTGACCACCGGCGGCACAATCGACAAAGTTTATTTTGATGCAAAAAGTGACTACCAGATCGGCTCCCCCGTGATCGAGCGTCTGCTAAACGAGATGAGTGTAAGCTTCGACTATAGCATCCAGTCACTGATGCGCGTCGATAGCTTAGACATGACAGACGAGCATCGCCAAACGCTGGCTGACGCCATTCAGGCTTTGCCTGAGGGAGCCAAAGTACTGGTTACCCACGGCACCGATACCATGGCCCTATCCGCTACCTACCTTGGAGCGCTTCAAGACAAAACCGTGGTGTTTACAGGTGCGCTCCAACCCGCCGCCTTCCGTGATTCAGACGCTATCTTTAATATCGGGTGTGCTTTGGGCGCTCTACAAGCAGCGAGTCCCGGAGCTTATGTGGCGATGAACGGACGTCTGTTCAAGGCCGGCTCTGTGGTCAAAAATCTCGATGCGAATCGGTTCGAACCTCTGTAAACCCGTACCAATGCACTGCTCGAAAATTCAGTTGGCGAGTAGATCAGTAGATCAGTAGATCAGTAGATCAGTAGATCAGTAGATCAGTAGATCAGTAGATCAGTAGATCAGTAGATCAGTAGATCAGTAGATCAGTAGATCAGTAGATCAGTAGATC
>JAUHWV010000011.1 GCA_030427335.1 Gammaproteobacteria bacterium
GTTGAAATAGTTTGGCGTGTTGCCATACATATTTTTAAAAAACTTCTTTGCCTTGGCGCTTGAAATCACGGCTTCGACTTCTTTTGCATAGCTTTGGGCTTCCAGCAGTGTCCAGTTGGGTGGTATACCCGCGTGCGTCATTGTGACGTCGCCTTCGGTGAGTAAAAGCGGTTGCTTCGTGAGCCAGTTCAGTAAAATATCCCGGTCTTTCGCTTTCAGGATTTCGTCGATCGTATCGCCTCTAGAGGGGTTGTGAACACCGTGAGCGACCGCAAGTAGATGTAAATCGTGATTCCCCAAAACGATTTGGATGTGATCGCGCCGCTCATATACGTAGCGCAGGGTCTTGAGACTTTTTGGGCCTCTGTTAACAAGGTCACCAACGAGCCAGAGTCTATCGCGATCGCTGGAGAATTCAGCTTGCTTTAGAACACACTTTAAGGGCTTTAGACACCCTTGTAGGTCGCCGGCTACAAAAAGTGACATCGATTAATGAAGTGCGTTGGGCGCTTCCAGCCGAAACACTGGAATAGGCACTTTGTGGGTGTCTGGGAAGTTAGCTTCCGAATCAACAACGACCATGGTGTAGTAGCCTTCCATGAAACCGATTGGCGTTTTGAAGCTGGCTCCGCTGGTGTATTGATAAAATTCGCCGGGTTCGATAGTGGGGGTTTGTCCCACGACGCCAGGTCCCTCGACCTCTTCGACTTCACCAAGCGCGTCAGTGATCTTCCAATATCGGCGCAGCAACTTTACGCTCTGGGTGCTACGGTTTTCGATCCGGATTTGATACGCGAATCGAAAAACTTGGCGCGCCGGTTCAGAGTGCTGCTGCAGATAGTGCGGTTTCGTCAACACGCGAATGTCTAAATCGGTATTCGCGTCCGTGTTACTGTGATTCGATGCCATCGCTAAGCGTTACCCATTTCTGCAAGCTAATTGACTCGGCGCGGCATCCCGGATCAATGCCAACCGCCTCCATTTCAGCATCGGACACCCATCCTTTCAAATTATTTCGCAGCGTTTTCCTGCGCTGGGCGAAAGCCTGCTTTACCAGTTTTTGAAGCTTTCCCAGCTGTATACGGTCGATGTCCGCACTCGGTTTTGGAACTAAGCGAACGACCGCCGATTGAACTTTTGGTGCGGGGTCAAACGCCTCAGGTGCGACATCTAATATGCGCTCAACCCGACATAAGTATTGCGCTAAAATGCCCAGCCTTCCCCAGGCTTTGGTGTTCGGTGAGGCGCAGAGCCGATCCACCACCTCAGATTGCAGCATAAAATGCATGTCTTGAATTAGGTCGGAATACTCAAATAGCGCCAGGATCAAGGGGGTCGAGATATTGTAGGGTAAATTCCCCACCACCCGTATCGGTCTGCCGCAATAGAGTGACCGATAGTCGGTTTTCAGCGCATCCTGGTTATGCAAGTGGAACCCTTTGTGAATCGAGAAGCTCGCCAGTAGTAGAGTCAGCAAATCGCGATCAAGTTCGATGGCGTCGAGGCGCTCGCAGTGACCGACAATTTCGGCGGTGAGTGCGCCTTGGCCTGGGCCAATTTCGATAATATGGTCTGAGGGCTGAGGATTTATCGAACGCACGATTGACCCGATAATATGGCTATCGTGCAAGAAATTTTGGCCGAAGCGCTTTCTGGCTTTATGTTTGCTGAGAGCGGGTGGGTGTTTCATGATCGGTTCTCTGCTAGCGTGCAGGCAAGCCTGAAGGCCGCCATCAAGCTGCCACTCTTTGCTCTGCCGGTGCCGGCGAGGTCGAGCGCGGTACCGTGATCCACTGATGTCCGAATGAAGGGCAGACCGAGGGTGACATTCACGCTTTCTCCAAACCCGGCGTATTTCAAAACAGGTAAGCCCTGATCATGGTACTGCGCCACGACGGCATCGACTTCATCCAAGATAAAGGGCTGAAATGCGGTATCCGCGGGCAGAGGGCCCAGCAGGTCCATGCCGTCATTTCGTAAAGCGTGAATCGTAGGGCTGATGATATCGATTTCCTCGCTACCCAGGTGACCACCTTCTCCGGCATGCGGATTCAATCCAAGCACGGCGATGCGAGGTGCCGCGATTCCGAACTGTGATACCAGAGCTCGGTGTGTGATGGTCAAAGTCTCTCGCACATTGGCGCATGTGATTGCCTTGGGAACAGCATGCAGTGGCAGGTGCGTGGTGACAAGCGCGACCCGTAACTTGCCTGCCGCCAGCATCATAACGACTTTTTCACAGACGGCTGCTTCGGCGAAATATTCGGTGTGTCCGGTAAATGGACAGCCCGAATCATTAATCACCGATTTTTGCACGGGTGCCGTTACGATCGCATCGAACTCACCACTTAAGGCCCCTTCGGCGGCCAGCTTCAAGCTGGTTAATACCGATTCCACATTCGCGACTTCAAGTCGGCCGGGTTCAACAGGTTGGGCACAGGGGCAGTCTATTATCTGGGCCTCACCCCCTTCACTTGGCCCGGAATAAGGCGTTAGTTTAAGGGGGATTCCGAGCTGTTGGGCTCGCTCATGTAAGGTGCGTGCGCACCCGATCACGACACGCTGGTGCGGGCTGGGTTCCTGCAGGCACGCGGCTACGGTATCGGGGCCGATACCTGCGGGTTCGCCCAATGTAATCGCAATGGTAGCCAAGGCTATTTTATGTCGACGAAGGCTTCGTCTCGTATTTGACGCAGCCAGGCGTCGAGCTCTTCCTGATACTTACGGTTGTGCAGGAAGTCTTCGGCGCGATTACGATTAACGAGTTCGGTAACGTCTTGTTGCCGACGCTCTAAGACTTGCAATATGTGCCAGCCGTAAGGTGACTCAAATGGCTCAGTTATTTCATTGATATCAGCTTGAGCCATTGCATTTTCAAAGACGGGCACCATTTGGCCGGGGCTGGCCCAGCCTAGATCGCCGCCTTCCTGCGCTGATCCAATATCCTCTGAGTACTCGCGTGCGAGATCGCCAAAATCTTCGCCATTATTAATGCGCTCACGCAGTTCCCCGGCAAGGCCTTGCGCTTGCTCTGGTGTTAGGATCTCGCTGGGCTTGATCAGGATGTGGCGCACCTTTGTTTGCGGGATGATTTGCGTTCCGCCGCGTTTCTCGAGCAAATAAATAAAGTGGAAAGCCTGTCCATTTGCGATTGGGCCGCGACTCTCGCCTTCGTTCATTTCCGGCGCGATGGGTGCAAAAAGCGAGGGAAGCTCAGATTCTGGACGCAGGCCGAGATCCCCGCCGGTGAATAGGTACGGCTCTTCAGAGCTGGCGACAACCGTATTGAAGTCTTCGCCCTGTTCAATGCGTCTCTGTAGCGTATCGACGTGGGCCTTTGCAGCGTCCATGTCGCCGTCTGCCGGAACGTCTAGACGTGCATGCAGTAAGCGGTAGGCGGGTTGAGTGAGTTCTTGGCCCTCGCTGGATCCCAAGAAAGCATCAATTTCGGCCGGACTGATTTCAATTCGCTGATTCACGTTGCCCGCTTGGACGCGCTGGATGATCATTTCGCGCGCGATGTTGTCGCGAAGCTCTGCGTACGATCCGCCTGAGGCTTCGATTTGGTTGATAAACTGTTCTGGGCTGAGGCCGTTCTGTGCAGCCATTCGGCCAACAGCCGCTGCCATTTGCTGTTCTTCGATACGAATACCGTAGCGCGCGCCCATTTGCAGCTGAATGCTTTCAAGAATCAGTCGATCGATGGTTTCTCGAACGAGAACATCTTCAGGTGGTGCTTCGACACCGCGCGCAGCAATATTGCCTTTCACCAAGGCAAGACGCTCTTGCAGCTCGCTCTCCATGACGACATCGTCATCTACGACCGCGATGACTTTGTCTAGTATTTCGACCGCAGCGTGGGCTTGCGCGAACGATCCGCTCAAGACAATTGCGGTCAGACATTTAACGAATGGATTCATGAAAACCTCGGATCATTTGGTTCAGTGTCGAATCGATAGCTTGCCCGAAACCGCCAAGCCCTTTGAGTACGACCTCAATCTGTGTTTGTTGTTCCTCGCGCCAGTCGTCTTTCGTTAAAAAGTACGTGCCGTCGGGTACATCTTGATACTGGCTGTGAACGACTCTGAGGCGCCAACAGCAGCTCTCGTATTCGATCCCAACTAGGGTCTCTAGATTGGCATTGTGCCGTGAGTCGACATTGGCCGCAAACAGCATCCGCCATTGGGGTGAGAGTCGGTATGTGCCTGAAATATGAATTTGTTCTCGGCTAATGGATGTTTCGCTATTTGAGTAACCAACCGAGAAGATATTGTTGTCAGCCCCATGCCACTGTAGATCAATAAATTGGCTTAACACCTCGCCCGAGTTGGCGTCGCTGACTATGTCTATATTCGCCGCTATCGCATTTGAAAAGGTGACTTTGGCATCCAGTCCGATCAGTTCATCAGCTTGATACGCCAGAGTTGACTGGAGCAAAGGATCTTGCGGTTCATCGATGAAGGACATGTAAGCCAGTCGGCCCTCAGCTTCGAAGGTGTCGCTTAGATGATTTATTTCAATAGCCGCGATAGCGCGGTGTTCTTCGGTTAGCCGGTCGGAGCCAATGATAAGCGAATCATTAAACCAGTTGCCGGCTCGAACGGTGCGTACTTTAGTGTCAAAGAGCGGCACGTCTAGATTTTCGTCACGCGTGGAGTGGAGATAAAAAATTCGCGGTGTGAGCGTTGTGCTGGAATGCTCTTGGGCGCGATCAAAGTGGAGGCCAAGGTCAATAGCTTGGCGCTCGCCCGACGTTGACGGTTTTAGCTCCGCGATTAGGGGATTTGCATCAAAGGAATAGCGAAGCTCTTGCCAAGTGGCGCGTGCCTTCGCATAGCCCGCTGGGCTCTGCCACTGCAGTTGCACACCCGCATCGGCAAAGAGTCTCTCGCCTTGCGCGAGCGATCTGTCGTTATGTTCAAACTGAGTCCACTGGACCTGCGCTAATGGTTCGATAGCGCGATTTTGAGAGCGGTAGCGCAGATCAAATTGAGGCACTGAAGCATACCCGTCGCCGAGGTCTAGGGCGGTCGACTGAAGTTTACGTGCGCTCAGCGCTGCATCAATATGCGGACTTTGATAGCGCAATACGCCTATTTGAGCCAGTTGGTCCTGGTAACGACTGTTGCTCTGGCCGCTGTCTAGATCGCGCAGGTAATTCGGGTCGCTGATGCGCGCAAGTTCAATCGAAGATGACCAATGATCAGTGTACTGTGCGTTTTGTTTCGCATTAATGTGCCAGCGATGGTCCCCAGGCTGCCCGCCGGAAAAACCCAAGTCGTCACGATCAAGGTAGCCGAGCTCGGCTTCCCAAGTGCCAATGCTCGCACCTAAATATCGGCCTTGAAGCGTCTGATGAAAGCCGCGCTCTTCCAAATAGGTCGGCGTATAGAGTAAATCGTAATTTGGCGCCAAGTTCATATAAATAGGAACTGAAACGCTCAGGCCATTGGTTGAATCATCGCTTATGCTTGGCCAAAGAAGCCCAGATTTGCGCCGATCATCGATAGGGAAGCTCACGGCAGGAAGAGCCAGGAGGGGCGTATCGCGAACGCGCAGTTGAGCGCCCTTTGCTTGTCCGACACCCGTATCGCGATTCAGTACCAGTTCCTCTGCTCGCAATTCCCAGCTTGGATCTGTCGGGGCGCAGTAGCTCAGTGCGCCTTCCGTGACGTGCAGTACTCCCGGGTCGCGTTGATCCAAAGTCTGCGCGCGACCGTGCAAACCCTGCTGATGAAAGATGAATTGAGCGTTTTCTAGACGCAAAGATTGGTCGGTGCGAGTGAGCGTAGCTCGATCACTGCTGAGCAAGACGCCGGGTTCGCGGATGGTCACAGCGCCGCTGAGATCCAGGCGTTCTTGGTCCGTCTCTATGTTGACTGTATCGGCTGAAATGCGGCGAGCACCTTGGGTTAGCAGGACATTGCCTGAGAGGGTAGAGCCCGTTGCTGTTGTTTCAGAGCGATCAGCGCTGGCTTTGATATCACCAGCGGAAGCAGATGGGTCTGCTTCATACTCAGGTTCCACATAGCGACCCTCGCAGCGATGGCAGTCTTGATCGCGCTCGTTCAGCGGAATATCTGAGAGCGGCTGCCAATCTTGAACGTATTCCTGCTTCACTACAGGCTGGGTCTGCGCCCGCTTGCCGGACGGCGAGGCTGGTCTTGTAGATTTTGCTAGAGCGACACCATTTGCCGCCGTGCACTGCCAGCTAGCCCCCGATGCAGCGGGCACGCATTGGTAAAGGCCGTTGAATTGATTTGTCGATACATTGGAATCATCGGCACCAGTTACAATACCCGCGTAGCAGAGCAGAGCGGGCGTAAGAGCCAGCCCTATGCGCGCGCGTTTGAATTGTTGACCGTGTCGAGCCCGTATCATGATTGCCAATTATTGTCTTCGTGCTAAGGTGCGCATGATAAAACATGCGGCTGTACTTGTCTGACTTAATTTTCTTAAATCGCGAGCCAATAGATGAATCCACCGTTTTTAGAATGGGTTGCCGGCCAACTGCGTGCATCCGAACAGGATCTGTCGTGCGAGGCGCTTCCCGGCGATGCCAGCCTGCGTCGTTATTATCGGATTGGCGTGGGCGATTCACAGACTATATTGGCTGACGCGAGCGCAGAACCTGGTGTGACCGCTCATTTCATTAAAACGGCTCGCATTTTCGCTGAGTCTGGCGTAAGAGTGCCTGATCTCTTGGCTTGGGATTCTGATTGCGGTTGGTCTTTGCAGGAAGATGCGGGTTCACAGTTGCTGTTGCCGCTGCTCTTGGATGAAGATGCGGGAGCGCATTGGTACGGAGCCGCATTCCACCTACTGCAACAGCTCTACATGACACGCGCATCGCGTATTGATTTGCCGCCTTACGATCGCGAACGGCTGCAGATTGAGCTCGATGTTTGCGAGGCGTGGTTTTTGCGCGGTCTGATGGCGTGGCAGCCCAGCGATTGCTATCTGAAGGCACAACAGGCTTTGCACAGACTGTTGTTGGAAAACGCGTTGAGGCAGCCCAGCATATTGGTACATCGCGACTTTCATGCCCGGAATTTAATGGTGAACGCATCACAGGAATTGGTTGCTATCGATTTTCAGGATGCGCTTGTGGGTCCCTATACCTACGACTTAGTTTCCTTGTTGAAAGATTGCTATAAGCGCTGGCCGCGCGATTTTGTTGAAAGCCAGGTTTATCGATTTTACGAGCGCGTCTCTGAGGTGTTTGAATTCGATGTTGATGCTGCCAAATTTTTAGGGCAGTTTGACCTGATGGGCTTGCAGCGGCATATCAAAGTACTGGGGGTATTCGCCCGATTGCATCTGCGTGACGGCAAGAGCGGGTATCTGAACGATTTACCTCGCGTGATTGCCTATATTGAGGAGGTTCTGGCGTTGTACCGTGATCGTCACCTAGAGATCGCCGAGTTCGAGGGAGCGTGGTTTGAATGGATCAAGCCGATGTGTGTTGAGCAGGAGTGGTATCGGTCGTGCGAGTGATGCTGTTGGCCGCTGGTCGTGGCGAGCGAATGGGTTCTTTGACTGAGCATTGCCCTAAGCCCATGCTTGAGGTGGCGGGACATCCGCTGATTGTGCACCACCTGAGGAAACTGCGAACCATGGGTTTCCGAGAAGTTGTGATTAACACGTCTTATTTGGGAGATCAGATTCAAGCGTGCTGTGGAACGGGCAGTGCCTTCGGTCTCGATATCGCCTATTCTCCAGAGCCAGAGCGACTCGAGACGGCGGGTGGCATCATCAACGCGTTGCCCTTACTGGGTAGTGACCCGTTCTGGGTGATTAATGCGGATGTCTGGTGTGATTATCAGCCCTTTCCCTGGGTGAGATTGCCCCCTGGAGCATTGGCTTCACTGATTATGGTCGATAATCCGCCTCATCATCCTAGCGGCGATTTCGCTTTCACGCCGAGTGGGCGTTTAGCGGACAAGACCGGCGACGCTGACTTTGCTTTTACCTATGCAGGGATAGGTGTTTACAGCCCCGCCTTGTTTGAGGCGTGGGAATCGGGCGTATTGCCCTTGCGCCCGGTCTTAGAGCAAGGGATTCGGCAGGGTCTCGTGTTTGGTGAGCGATTTCGCGGTTATTGGTGCGACGTTGGCACCCCGGAGCGCTTAGCAAGCCTCGACAAAATGCTGGCAGGGCGTGTCAGCTAGTGCAATACCGGTTAAACTAGGCGCTTTTATTGTCGAGTTCAAAGCGTGAAGCCTTACCTAATTGCCCCCTCTATCCTCTCAGCCGACTTCGCGCGCCTTGGCGCAGAGGTCGATGCCGTTCTTGAGGCCGGTGCCGATGTGGTTCATTTTGATGTAATGGATAACCACTATGTGCCCAATCTGACTATTGGCCCAATGGTGTGCAAGGCGCTGCGTAATTATGGCGTTACGGCGCCCATTGATGTTCACTTGATGGTTTCGCCTGTAGATGATCTGATCGCGCAATTTGCGGAGGCGGGCGCTTCGTACATTACCTTTCATCCTGATGCATCTACGCACGTGGATCGTTCGCTCAGCGCTATTCGTGCCGCCGGGTGCAAGGCGGGGCTGGTGCTGAACCCTCACGTTAGCCCAGATTGCCTTAAGTACGTAATGGATAAGCTCGACGTCGTATTGTTGATGTCGGTCAACCCGGGGTTTGGGGGGCAAAAGTTCATTCCTTCTACATTGCAAAAATGTGCGGAAGTCCGAAAGCTGATCGATGAGTCGGGCTTCGATATTCGCCTTGAAATCGATGGGGGTGTCTCGGCATCGAATATTCGCGAGATCGCAGCAGCGGGCGCTGACATGTTCGTTGCCGGTTCGGCGATTTTTAATGCGCCAGACTATGCCCAAGCCATCGCCGCTATGCGCTCGGAACTTGCGGCCGTATGAGTCAGTCGCTGACGCCCATATCAGCCGAGGCCTTTGCTTCATACAAAGGCGAAGGCTATCAGCGCATACCCGTGGCGCGTACCATCTTGGCGGACTTAGAGACGCCCTTGACCGCCTATCTCAAGTTGGCGCAAGGCCCGTATTCTTACCTGTTTGAATCTGTTCAGGGCGGTGAGAAGTGGGGGCGATTCTCCATTATTGGACTCCCTTGTTCGCACCGGCTTGTCGTTCAGGGTGATGAGCTCAGCGAGTATCGACAAGAAGATTGTATTCGGGCTTGGCGAGCACAGGATCCCCTTGCCGAGGTTGAGCAGTTTCGTGAGCAATTCAGCTGTGCACCGGTCGAGGGTCTACCCGTTTTTCATGGCGGTTTGGTGGGCTATTTTGGTTACGATACAGTGCGTTTTGTTGAGTCTCGATTGGCTCATTCAACGCCTGCGGACGACATCGGAAACCCCGACATTCTGTTGATGGTTTCAGAAGAAGTCCTAGTATTTGATAATCTAGCTGGTACTTTGACGCTTGTGGTAAATGCTGACGCCGAGTTGGATGGAGCGTATGAGGCGGCTATTGGCCGTTTGGACACCCTAGAGAAAGCGCTGCCGGAGACCTTCCCGCGTTTGCCCCGAATCCGCCTGAGTCCAGATGACGCCGAGTCAATAGAGGCGAATGCACAGTTCAGCTTTAAGCAAGACGGCTTTGAACACGCTGTCGATCGCGTTAAAGATTACGTCTTAGCAGGCGATGTGATGCAGGTCGTGCCCTCGCAACGCATGAGTCTGCCATTTACGGAGCCGGCGATTAATTTGTATCGTGCTCTGCGTAATTTGAATCCCTCTCCTTACATGTATTACCTCGATTTAGGGGATTTCTACATTGTCGGATCGTCACCCGAAATTTTAGCGCGATTACAAGATAATGAAGTGACGGTTAAGCCCATGGCGGGTACGCGTCGCAGAGGTCACACCGAAGCCGAAGATCACGCTATGGAAGAAGAGCTCAAAAACGACCCGAAAGAAATTGCGGAGCATTTGATGCTCATCGATTTGGGGCGCAATGATGTTGGTCGTATCGCGAATACGGGCAGCGTTGTCTTGCGTGACAACATGGTAATTGAGCGCTACAGCCACGTCATGCATATCATCTCCAGTGTCACCGGTGATCTAAAGCCCGGGTTGTCACCGATTGATGTGTTGCGAGCCACCCTGCCTGCGGGCACTTTGTCGGGTGCGCCCAAAGTGCGGGCGATGGAAATCATCGATGAGCTTGAGCCCGTGAAACGGGGCGTCTACGGCGGGGCGGTGGGCTATATCTCTTGGTCGGGCGATATGGATACGGCCATCGCCATCCGTACCGCGGTGATTAAAAATGAAACGCTTTATATTCAAGCTGGTGCGGGTGTTGTGGCAGATTCAGTGCCGGCGCTTGAATGGAAAGAGACATTGAACAAGGCTCGCGCCATGTTGCGTGCAGCCGCTATGGCGAAAGCGCCTTAGGACACGCTGCATGTTGTTAATGATCGACAACTACGATTCGTTCACATTTAACGTAGTCCAGTATCTTGGCGAACTGGGCGCCGAGGTTCACGTAGTTCGAAACGATGAAATTACCGTTTCTGATATCGAGTCGCTCAAGCCCGAGCGGATCGTGATTTCGCCGGGCCCGTGTACCCCCAATGAAGCGGGTATTTCCATGGCGACCATCAAGGCCTTTGCGGGTCGCTTGCCCATATTGGGGATTTGTCTTGGGCACCAAAGTATAGGGCAGGTTTTCGGTGGTGATGTTGTTCGCGCCCGAGCTGTCATGCATGGCAAAACCTCCTCCATTTATCACAGCGGTAAAGGCGTATTTCATAATTTACCGAGTCCTTATATTGCAACGCGGTATCACAGTCTGGTGGTCGATAAAACAACGCTGCCCGAGTGCCTCGAGATAACGGCGTGGACCCAAACAGCCGATAGCGGCATAGATGAAATTATGGGGTTTCGTCATAAAACGTTCGCGATTGAGGGGGTGCAGTTTCACCCCGAGTCAATTTTGACTGAGCATGGCCACGCTTTGCTTGAAAACTTTTTGAAACTCGAGGAACGAGCATGAATATTCAGGCCGCTTTAAAGCAACTAGTCGAGGGCCGGGATCTCAGTTTTGACGATATGCGTGGCGTAATGTCGCAAGTTATGTCGGGAGACGCCACCGATGCGCAGATTGGGGCATTTTTGATCGGTTTACGCATCAAAGGTGAAACCATTGACGAAGTTACAGCCGCAGCCCAGGTCATGCGCGATTTGGTCTCTCCGGTTACCCCTGAAAGCGCGCCTTTGGTTGACTTGGCCGGCACGGGCGGCGATGGCACGAACTTATTTAATGTCTCCACCGCAGCAAGTATCGTTGCGGCCGCGGGTGGCGCTCATGTGGCTAAGCACGGCAATCGCTCGGTGTCGAGTTCCAGCGGAAGTTCAGATGTTTTGAGCGAATTAGGGATGCCCCTCGATCTAGACGCAGAGCAGGTTGCTCGGGCCGTTGATACCGTTGGTTTGGGATTTCTATTTGCGCCAGCGCATCACAGCGCAATGCGTTATGCAGTGGGCCCGCGACGCGATATGGCGATGCGAACCATTTTTAACGTGTTGGGTCCTTTGACTAACCCAGCCTTTGCGAAGCGCCAAGTTTTGGGCGTATTTGCGCCCGAGCTTTGCGAGTTTATGGCACGGGTACTTCAAAATTTGGGCAGTGAGCATGTCTTGGTCGTGCACGGTGATGGCGGTCTTGATGAATTTAGCCTTTCCGGCCCCACGAAAGTTGCGGAGCTTCGTGACGGCGTCATTTCGACATACGAAGTTGCTCCCGAGGATCTGGGTCAGTTACGTTCAGCGCTCGACGGGCTGGTGGTTCACAGTGCGGCGGAATCGGCCGCACTCATTAAAGATGCGCTGGCCAACAAAGCGGGTGAAACCTTGGATCGTGCGCGAGCGATGATCGCAATGAATGCTGGGGCGGCGCTCTACGTGGCGGGGTGTGCCCAAACGTTGGCACAAGGCGTTGCTTTGGCCGATGATGTCATCGCAACGGGGCAGGCGAAAGAGCGCCTCGCTACGTTTATTCAACTCACTCAAACCATGAAGGCAGCTGAAACCGAATGAGCACTCCAACCATTCTAAAAACCATCGTCAGTCGTAAATGGGAAGAGGTTGCCGCGCGAAAAAAACAGCTTAGCCTTCGAGATTTAGAGGGTCTTCAAGCCGAACAAGTCCCAGTGCGGGATTTTACCGGGAATCTGGTGTCACGGTGTGCGCGTGCTGAACCTGCGATTATCGCCGAGGTCAAAAAAGCATCGCCGAGTAAAGGGGTGATTCGGGAGCACTTCGTGCCCGCGCAAATAGCCGAGAGCTATGCTAAAGCCGGAGCCGCGTGTTTATCGGTTTTAACCGATGTTGATTTTTTTCAAGGCGCAGACGTTTATCTCAAAGAAGCCCGCGCGGCGTGCGATTTGCCCGTTCTTCGCAAAGATTTCACCGTAGATCCTTATCAAATAGCTGAAGCGCGCGCGATTGGTGCCGATGCCATCTTGCTGATTGCCGCGGTATTAGATACTCCGCATATGACCGATCTTTATGCGGCAGCGCAATCCTACGGCCTGCACGTTCTCGTCGAGGTTCACAATCACAAAGAATTAGAGCAAGCGCTCACGCTCGACGCGCCTTTGTTGGGTGTCAATAATCGCGATTTGCATACCTTTGATACCGATCTGAATACAACGATTGAGTTGCAGCAAGCGGTTCCGCAGGGCACGACTTTGATTACTGAAAGCGGGATTCATACGCGTGACGATGTTGCGATGATGCGGCGCAACGGGATTCATGGGTTTTTAATCGGTGAAGCCTTTATGCGAGAAGCCGATCCTGGCGAGGCTTTAATCAAACTGTTTCCGGCTTAATCTTGCAGCCGAACGAGCAAGGTCTGGCCCGTAATCACCACTAAACCGTCGTCGGCGAGAGATTTAAGGACGCGGCCAGCCATCTCTCGGCTACAGCCGACGAGGTTGCCAAGCTCTTGGCGAGTAATGCGAATTAGTCGGCCCTCTGGGTGTTCTTGCGCTTCGGGTTGCTGCGCCAAATCGAGTAAGGCGTGGGCCACTCGGCCGGCAACATCCACAAAAGTGAGATCTCGAAGTTTACGCGTGGTTTGAACTAGCCTTGAAGCGACTTGCGATGCGATGGCGAGAATAATATCCGAGTATTTACCGCGAATTTGGTTGAGCTTCTCGTAGGTAATCGACGCGATGTGGCAGTCGGTTTTAGCCACAATTTTCGCACTGCGATGGATCGCTTCTGTGCTTAAGAAGCCGAGTTCACCAACAAACTCACCCTCGCTAAGATAGGCAACAACCATGAGCTGAGATGGGTCGCTTTCCTCTTCGACCTGCACCGCTACCGTGCCCTCTAAGATAAGATATAGTCGATCCGACTCGGCACCTTCCACGATGATCGTTGATTTTGCTTCATAGTGCCTCGTTTCGCATTCACGAATAAACGGTTTATAAAAGCTTAGATCCTGTTTTCGATCGAGCACTGACAAAGCCATCCCAAGTTTTTTACACAGTTTAGCGTGTAACAATTCAAAGTAAACTGCTTCACCGTGCTAAACTTCAGTTGTTGTCAGGGTTTTAGTTTGAGGAGTTGGCGTGGAAGCGCGAGTCAAGTGGACTGGGGGCAAGCAGTTCCTGGGAGAGAGCGGTAGCGGGCATTCCGTGGTGATGGATGGGCCTGAGTCTCTCGGTGGTCAGAATTTGGGTATTCGCCCTATGGAAATGTTGCTGATAGGAGCGGGTGGTTGCGCGAGTTTTGATGTGATCAGTATGCTCGAAAAAGGTCGCCAAAATGTCGTTAGCTGTGAAGTTGAGCTCTCGGCCGAGCGCGCCGATGCTGTTCCAGCGGTATTTACTAAAATCAACATGCATTTCGTTGTCACGGGGGTTAAGTTAAAGCCCGCTCAGGTAGAGCGAGCGGTAGCGCTCTCGGCCGAAAAATATTGCTCGGCGTCAATTATGTTAGCCGCAGCGGGTGTTGATGTTACTCACACTTTTGAGGCTCGCGAGTTCGGCGCCGACTGATCTCGAGTCAAATTACGCTTGCGGTTCGCCAGCGTAAAAAGTGTGGGTCGGGCAAGGTGCTTTCTAGCTGGAGGCGCAGCTCTGTTACACCGGAAGCCGAGCTTCAGGTGTGGGGGTAGACTGAAATCTGAGCGTTGCTACAGGTAGTAGCTGCTCTTGGTCATCACGTTTGCGACCGCCGTCATGACGTTTTTGACGGGTGCGGGAAGCTCTGCGCCGCCGGCTGCCATAGCGGTGTCCCCGTGGCGCTGTTCGTCTTCCACCATGGTTTGAAGGATCAAGCGGGATTTGCGATCGCGCTCCGGTAGTTGTTTTAAGTGGTCTTTCAAGTGTCGACACACGCGCTCTTCGGTCGCGGCAACAAAGCCCAGCGACCATTTGTCACCGGCAGCACCCGCGAGTGCGCCCAATCCAAACGAGAGTCCATACCACACCGGATTAAGCACGCTGGTATGACTGTTAAGTTCGTCTAGGCGCTCTTTACACCATACCAGATGGTCTACTTCTTCTTGCGCTGCTTGCTGCATTTCTTCCCGCACTTGCGGCAGTTTTGCGGTTAAAGCTTGACCCTGATATAAGGCTTGAGCGCAGACTTCTCCCGCGTGATTTACGCGCATGAGCCCAGCTACGTGTCGCTTTTCATGGTCTGATTCGAGACCCTCGCTGTGACCTCGCGCGGGGTTTGCTCTTGAAGACTGTAAGCCCTTATTGGTGAGCGTTTTCACCACGATATCCACTTCACCGATAAGTCGGTCGAACAAGCTATGCTGTCTGCGTGTTGGTCTGATCGCGGGTAGCGTTGCCATTGTGTTATCCTTGCGCCTCTAGCGTGATTTCAGTGCGCGCCAACCGATGTCACGTCGGTAGGTCATACCTTCCCATGATAGTGAATCGACGGCTTCGTAACAGCGGGTCTGAGCCGAGTGCAAGTCTTCGCCCAAGGCAGTGACACACAGTACGCGTCCGCCGTTGGTTACAATGCCTTGATCCGTTTGCTTGGTGCCTGCGTGAAATACTTTCACGTCTTCGTGCTCGCTCTCCAAGCCCAGTATTACATCACCTTTCGGGTAGTCGCCCGGGTAGCCCTTTGCTGCCAGAACAACACCCATGCTGGGTCTTGGATCCCATTTAGGCTCTAATGTGGAGAGTGTTTTGTCTAGGGCTGCCTGGCACAGTTCCACCAGGTCCGACTGAAGGCGAACCATAATTGGCTGTGTTTCGGGGTCGCCGAACCGACAGTTAAACTCAATGACCTTCGGTGTTCCATCAGCATCGATCATTAAGCCTGCGTATAAGAAACCGGTATATTCTGCTCCTTCGCTCGCCATTCCTTTGAGTGTCGGGTAGATCACTTCAGTCATGATTCGATCGTGTATTTCTGGAGTCACCACGGGAGCCGGTGAGTAAGCGCCCATGCCGCCCGTGTTCGGGCCCGTATCGCCTTCACCTATCCGTTTGTGATCTTGGCTACTTGCCATTGGGCTCGCGAAGCGGCCATCGCAAACGACAATAAAGCTGGCCTCTTCTCCCATCAGGCACTCTTCGATAACAACGCGACAGCCGGCGTCGCCAAAGGCATTGCCCGATAGCATATCGGTAACGGCATCGATGGCCTCTTGCTCACTTTGGGCCACGATAACCCCTTTACCTGCAGCCAAGCCGTCGGCTTTCACAACGATCGGAGCGCCTTGATCTTTGATGTAGGCTACCGCCGGCTCAATCTCTGTGAAAGTCTGGTAGCTCGCCGTTGGGATGTTGTGTCTTGCGAGGAACTCTTTGGTAAAGGCTTTTGAACCTTCAAGCTGGGCAGCGGCTGCGCTTGGGCCAAAGCAGGGCAGGCCACGTGCGGTAAAGTCATCAACAATACCGGCAACCAGAGGCGCCTCTGGCCCCACGATCGTGAGCCCGACATCGTTTTGGCTGGCAAATTGCGCGAGTGCGTCGAAGTCAAGCGGATCAATGGCGACATTCTGTAAACCGGCTTCGATTGCCGTTCCCGCGTTTCCGGGGGCAACGAAAACCGTTTCAACCAGTGGGGACTGAGCCGCTTTGTAAGCCAATGCGTGTTCACGGCCGCCGCTACCAATAATGAGTACGTTCATGTGGTGCTCCTTTTAGTGGCGGAAATGACGCATGCCGGTGAAGACCATGGCAATATTCGCTTCATCGGCCGCAGCGATCACTTCTTCGTCGCGGATGGAGCCGCCGGGTTGAATGACTGCGGCGATGCCAACCCCTGCTGCATTATCGATTCCGTCTCTAAAAGGGAAGAATGCGTCGGAAGCCATGACCGACCCTTTTACCTCGAGTCCAGCGTGCTCAGCCTTGATTGCGGCGATTCGCGCTGAATTCACGCGAGACATCTGACCAGCGCCTACGCCCACCGTCTGCTGATTCTTGGCATAGACAATAGCGTTACTTTTAACGAATTTAGCGACGCGCCATGCAAACAGCAGATCGGCCATCTCGCTCGGACTGGGTGTGCGTTTGGATACCACTCGCACATCCGCCTCGGTAATCAAACCGAGATCACGGTCCTGCAGCAAAATGCCCCCATTTACCTGTTTTATATCGAGAGCGGGGGCCGTTGCATCCCACCCTGCCGTTGTCAGTACACGCACATTCGTTTTTTGTGCGAGTACGGGTAAGGCTGACTCGTCGACCGATGGCGCGATGATGACTTCCACGAATTGACGGTCGATAATCGCTCTTGCTGTGGCTTCGTCGAGAGGCCGATTGAAGGCAATGATTCCTCCAAAGGCGCTCTCGGGATCCGTGGCGAAGGCTTTTTCGTACGCTTCGAGCGTGCTTGCCCCGGTCGCAACACCGCAAGGGTTAGCATGTTTGACGATAACGCAGGCGGTCTCGCTGAATACTTTCACGCACTCAAGAGCGGCGTCAGTATCGGCGACATTGTTGTAGCTGAGTTCCTTACCCTGAACTTGTTTCGTATTAGCTATGCTCGCTGGGACAGCGAGGGTTTCTGCGTAAAAAGCCGCATTTTGGTGCGGATTTTCGCCGTAGCGCATGCCCTGGAGCTTACGATACTGACGTGTGTAGGTGCGCGGGAATTGAGGTTCTCCACCTGCAACAAACTGACCGAAGTGGTTGGCAATCGCGGCATCGTAGCGAGCCGTGTGTTCAAAGGCCTTGATCGCGAGATCGAATCGCGTTTGGTACTCGGTGCAACCATTGTTGGCCTGCATTTCGGCAAGAATGCGAGGGTAATCCGAGGCATCTACCACGATGGTGACGTCTTTATGATTTTTAGCGGCTGACCGGACCATGGTAGGGCCACCAATATCAATATTCTCGATGGCATCTTCTTGGGTGCAGTCGGGCTTTGCTATCGTCGCCTCGAACGGATACAGGTTTACAACAACCATGTCGATCGCGTCAATCGCATGCTCTGACATGACTGCGTTATCGATTCCGCGACGACCTAGGATCCCGCCGTGCACCTTGGGGTGCAGAGTTTTAACTCGGCCGTCCATCATTTCGGGAAAGCCTGTATAGCTTGATACTTCTCGCACCGCGAGCCCTGCATCCTTCAAAAGTTTGTATGTGCCACCGGTTGAGAGAAGCGCAACGCCCTGATTCGCGAGCGATTGAGCGAATTCAACAATGCCGGTTTTGTCGGAAACGCTAATGAGGGCCTGTTTTACGGTTGCGAGCTGGGTGTCGTTCATTTCAGTCCTAGTATCTAGTCTATGAGTTGGTGGATCTTTAATTTCTTGCGGAGTGTGCCTCGATTCAGCCCGAGCATGGCTGCAGCGCGACATTGATTTTGATTTGCCTGTTCCATGACGTAGCTCAGGAGCGGCCTTTCAACCTCGTTCATCACCATTGAGTATAGGTCTGTGGGTTCTTGTTCATCCATTTGCTCGAAATACGTTTCCAAGCTTTGATTAACCGCGTCGCGTAAACTCATCTGGTTTGACCTCTGCAGTTGTTATTCATTATTAGGCTGCCTGCATTAAATAGGGTGTCGATTGAAGTTTGCTCAGATACGCGCGCTGCATCTCGACCGTGGTTAGTGTGTTGAACTCTGAGCGGATTCGACGATCGAATCCCAGCGCGTCAAAGTACCAGGCGGCGTGTTTTCGGGCGAAGCGCACGCCCATAAACTCGCCGTAAAAATCTTGTATTTCAGCTAAGTGCCGCCGAGCGGACTCAAAGCGATCTATCAGACTCATGGGAGGCCGCGCTGTACCATGTTTCCAAAAATGTCTGATGTCACCCAGTAACCAAGGCTGGCCTTGGGCTGCGCGCCCGATCATAACACCCTGCGCCTGTGTGTAGTTTAACACTCCGAGCGCCTTTTCTGGACTGGTAATATCACCATTGGCGATAACAGGGATTGTGCTGGCTTGAACTACCTCTGCAATCGTGTCGTATTCGGCGTCCCCTTTGAAGGCGCAGGCTCGGGTTCGTCCGTGAATCGTGAGTGCTTGGATTCCGCAGTCTTCGGCAATTTTTGCTATCCGAACGGCGTTCCTCAGTGCAGGTGAAGTGCCTGTCCGAATTTTGAGTGTGACGGGCACGTCAACGGCGCCGACTATTTTAGTTAGGATCTCGCCGACCAAAGACTCGTTTCCTAACAAGGCGGACCCCGCCGCTTTTTTACACACCTTTTTCGCGGGGCAGCCCATGTTGATGTCGATGATGTCTGCGCCTTGGTTCTGATTAAATCGAGCCGCTTCCGCCATTGCCTCGGGATTATTGCCCACAATTTGCACGATGTGAGGGGCGCTTGTATCGATTACTGAACGCCATTGAGACTTTTGAGTATCCCTAGTGTCAGGATTCGCGCTCAACATTTCGGCAACCGCAAAAGAGGCGCCGTGTTCGCGGCAGGCTTTTCGGAATGGTAGATCGGACACCCCCGCCATAGGAGCGGCGATTACGGGGTAATCGAATTGGAAAGAGCCGATCGTGAGCAAAGTCTGGCGCGCATAGTATTAAGGGAACGTAATATGGTACCAAAACCAAGCAAAAAGAAGAATGTTTACGTAGTTGTACTTACAAACGCCTTTAACTGAACTAGCCCCGCTTGCGCCCGCTTAGACATACCCACTCGTCGGTTTGGTCGGCGATGTTGAGTTCGACCAGTGGGCTATAACAAGAGGCTACCGCGTCAACTTGAGCTTCGATTAGGCCAGCCAGAATCAGCAAGCCCCCTGGTTTGAGCGCATTGACGAGCTTCGGGGCCAAGTGCATCAGGGGTTCTGCCAGTATGTTGGCAACTAAGGTATCAGCACTTGCTTCGGTTAGATAAGGCGCTTCTGTCTCGGCGCTCGCTAGGATAAGTGCTTCTAAGGGGACGTCGTTCCGCAGGGCATTGTCATGCGTTGCCGTCAGAGCTTGTGGGTCGTTATCTACTGCGAGTAGACTTTTGGCTCCCAACTTGATTCCCGCTATGCCTAAAATTCCTGAACCGCAACCGTAATCAATTAAGTGTTGGTCAGTTAAGTTCTCGTTCGCGAGTGTCTTAAGGCACATCGCAGTGGAAGGATGTGTCCCGGTGCCAAAGGCGAGTCCAGGGTCGAGTAATAAATTCACGGCTTCGGGATTGGGTGGTGCGCACCAGCTCGGGCAAATCCAAACATGATCTGTGATTTGAATGGGTTGATAATGTTTTTCCCATTCTTTTTCCCAGACTCGATCCTCTAGGATTTCGATCGCGATCTCACACTGATTATCAAACGCGCTCATTAGCGCGACTTTCAATGATTCGCTCGCCGTGTCCGCCGTAAATAAGCCTAAGATAACCAGTTGGTCCCAAAGTGGTGTTTCGCCCACCCCAGGTTCGAGAACGGGCTGGTCCGCGCCGTCTTGATAGGTAATCGATACCGCACCGAGTTCGAGCAGGGCGCCCTCAAGACTTTCATGCAGCGCTTTCGGTGCGCGTGCTCGAACTTGGATCCAAGCCATTACTTTTCTTCCAGCAAGCCTTCGAGATAGTGAATGCTCACTCCGCCAGATAAAAACGAACTGTCGCGCACTAGATTGCGGTGCAGAGCCGTGTTGGTGCGGATGCCTTCAATGATGATTTCATCGAGGGCTCGCTGCATGCGTTTCATGGCGGTTAGACGATCGCTACCGTGTGTGATGACCTTGGCAATCAGCGAGTCATAAAACGGTGGAACGGTATAGCCGTCGTAAATGTGCGAGTCGACGCGAACACCGATCCCACCCGGAGCGTGGAATCGCTTGATGTTTCCCGGTGAGGGCAAAAACGTTTGCGGATCCTCCGCGTTGATGCGGCATTCCATTGCGTGCCCCGTGAAGCTGATATCGTCTTGCGTCATGCCGAGCGCTTCTCCGCTCGCGACGCGAATTTGCTCTTTCACGATATCCACGCCGGTGATCATCTCGGTAACGGGATGCTCCACCTGTACTCGCGTATTCATTTCGATGAAATAAAATCCGCCATCCTCGTACAAAAATTCAAAGGTGCCGGCACCGCGGTAGCCGATGGTCTTACATGCGTTGACGCAGCTTTCGCCGACGGACTCTCTGAGTTCATCCGGGATGCCGGGTGCAGGCGCTTCTTCAATAACCTTTTGGTGTCGGCGTTGGAGCGAGCAATCGCGATCACCAAGGTGCACTACGCCTCCCTGGCCATCAGCCAGCACTTGGATTTCAACGTGACGCGGACGCTGTAAATATTTTTCGATATACACTACGTCGCTACCGAATGCGGCAGCCGCTTCTGATTGAGTAACCTGCACCGAGCTTAATAGGGCCGCTTCATTGTGTACTACGCGCATACCGCGGCCGCCGCCGCCTGCCGCCGCTTTCACAATAACTGGGTAGCCAATTTTGCGGGCAATTTCGAGCGTTCGATTGGTGTCGGCGGTCAGGGGGCCATCCGAACCTGGAACCGTTGGAACACCGGCCTTCTTCATGGCCTCGATAGCTGAAACTTTATCACCCATCAGGCGAATGGTATCGGCGGTTGGGCCGATGAAGATAAAGCCAGAGCGCTCGACTTGCTCGGCAAAATCCGCGTTTTCGGCTAAAAAGCCGTAACCTGGGTGAATGGCATCCGCGTTGGTTACTTCCGCTGCACTAATGATCGCCGGGATGTTGAGGTAGCTTTGAGATGAGGCCGCGGGGCCAATACAAACGGCTTCGTCCGCCAGGCGAACATGCATCAACTCGCGATCTGCAGTTGAGTGAACGGCCACCGTCTTGATTCCCAGTTCCTTACAGGCTCTCAGTACGCGCAGTGCTATTTCGCCACGATTGGCGATGAGCACTTTCTCGATTTTTCGCATTGCTGATCCTCGATTAGATGATGGTGATCAAAGGCTGATCGAACTCGACAGGCTCTCCGTTCTCGACCAGTATCGCGCCCACTTTTCCAGATTTATCCGCTTCAATCTGGTTCATCATTTTCATCGCTTCAACGATGCAAATCACATCGCCTGCATTAACATTTTGGCCGACCTTAACAAAGGCTTCTGCGGTCGGAGAGGGAGCTGAGTAAAAAGTGCCAACCATGGGCGATTTTACTGCGTGACCTTCAACCGATTTATCTTTAGCGGCTGGCGACTCGCTTTGAGCAGGCGCGGACGGCGCAGGTGCAACTTGCGGCGCAGGCGCATATACGGGGGCTGGTGCGGCTGCATAGCTGCCGGCGGGCGCGCTACGTCGAATGCGAACAGAGTCGTCGCCTTCGTGAATTTCGATTTCATCGATATTTGATTCTTCGAGTAGTTCGACTAGTTTTTTAACCTTGCGGATATCCATAGTGTTTCACCTGTTTCTGAGCAGTAAAGGTCGATTAGTGTTTGTCTAAATAGTTGACAGCGGCTTGCAGCGCAAGTTCGTAGGATTTTGCACCGAAACCACAGATCACGCCGACGGCTATATCAGACAGATAGGAGTGCTGTCGGAAAGGTTCGCGTGCATGAACGTTAGACAAATGTGTTTCGATGAATGGTATGGCAACGCCGGCGAGGGCATCACGAAGCGCTATGCTGGTATGTGTGAAGGCGCCGGGGTTGATGACGATAAAATCGACGCTTGATTTCGCGGCCGAATGAATATGGTTGATCAGTTCGTGTTCCGCATTACTTTGATATGAGTTTAAATTGAGGCCATCTTCCGCTGCAATCATTTGCAGGCGCATGTCAATGTCACCCAGGGTTTGGGTCCCATATACTTCGGGTTCGCGTTGACCCAATAGGTTCAAGTTAGGTCCGTGTATCACCCAAATCGTAGGCATAATGAGGACGCCCCCACGCTCTCAAAAGAATTGGCGCAAGTGTGACAAATTGAGTGTTTGGTGTCTACGATTTTTAGGTATTTTCGGTGCCGTTTGCGATTTTTAGCGACACCTTCCTCGTTTGCTTGCAATCCAAACTGCAACCTATAAGGCCTCAAGAGCGTCTAACACAATTTGCTTAGTCAGGATTTGTGGTAACACCAGGGGCGGTCGGTTATTGCCCGGATAAACCAAGTAGAAAGGGATGCCGTTTCGCTGGAATTCCTCAAGGAAATCGGCGACGGCAGGGTCGTAGTTAGTCCAGTCAATCACGTAGTATATGACACCTTGCTGTTGAAACGCCTGCTGGATACTTGCCGTTTCGAGTACCGCTTTTTCGTTGGCGATGCAGGTTATGCACCAATCGGCTGTCACATCCACAAACACGGGGTTGGTGCCGCCAACGGTTTCGGCTAAATGGCTTCGCGAAAATGTGGGCGCAGCGGTTCTTTCAGTGCGTTCAAGCGTAAGGCTCGCATAGGTTGTTACCGCGCACAGCAGGAGAGCAATCAGCGCACTTAATCGTTTTGCGCCGCTCGAGTTGCTCCACCACAGGCCCATGCCAAGCAGTACACAGGCGACCAAGAGGCCGGCGAAGGTATCTATGCTGGTTTGTCGCCCCGCCACCCAGAGAAGCCAAATCACGGTTAGAAACAGCGGTAATGACAGCGCCTGTCTGAGGGTTACCATCCATGCCCCTGGCTTGGGTATTCGATTGCGCAGCCATTGGCTATAACTCAGAGCTAACATGGGCGATGCCATGCCCGCCCCCAGTGCGATGAAGACACATAGAGCAAGGACGGTCGGTTGTGTGAGCGCGAAACCAAGCGCCGTTCCCATAAACGGTGCTGTGCAGGGGCTGGCAACGACTACCGCGAGTACACCGGTAAAAAAACTGCTGCGGTTATGATCGCCTGAGGTGAGTGAGCTCCCAACGCCCATCCACGTGGTGCCGATCTCTGTGAGGCCGGCCAAGCTCAAAGCCATAGCCAAGAACAACAGTGCCAGCAGGCTTACGAAAACGGGGCTTTGCAGTTGGAATCCCCAGCCGATAGCCTCGCCAGCACTCTTTAAGCTAATCAGCAGGGCGGCGATAGACGCAAAAGATACAATCACACCCAGCGAGTAAAACCAGCCGTGGCGATGATTTGATGTGGGGTCGCTACTGGCGAAGCTCAAAATTTTGAGCGATAAAATAGGAAATACGCAGGGCATTAGATTGAGTATGATACCCCCGGCAAAGGCGAAAGCGAGCATCAGAATAAGACCGCTTCCGCTTGCATTCTGTGCGGGGGCTTCCCTCGTGCTCAGCAGGGTTGAGGCGTCTTTGGCAGAGATCGGTCTAGCTTCACCCGAACCGCCCGTCAATTGGAAGTAGTCTTTACGAGGAGGGTAGCAAAGGCCCGCGTCCGCACATCCTTGAGACGTGATGGTTAAAATCGCGTTCCGTGCGAGAGGCGTCGAGGCGGTCAGCGTGATATCCGCAAAATCGTAGTACACCTCTACGTCACCGAAATACTCGTCGGTCTTCGCTAAGGCCTGCGAATAGCGAGCACTTACACCCGAATTGTTTGGATCATTATCCAAACTAAATGCGAACTGATGTTGATAAAGGTAGTAGTCGGGAGCGATTTGCCATAAGACTTTAAGTTGTGATGCCGATTCGCTGACGACTTCGACACGGTAGGCTTCCTCAACTGGTAGGAAATCATCTTGGTTGGATGGCATAATCAGCGACGACTGAGCGATGGCTGAGGTAGTCAAAAAACTGAACGCAAGTAACAATAGAGTTGCGATAGCGTAACGCGTTGCTGGCATGTTTGAATTCGCTGTGGCCGTAGGTCGCTAAATACTAGCAGGTCGTCGTGTGAATCCCAATCTTAGCCCCTAAGCATGCTATAGTTAGGCTCATTCAGGAGGTGAATCATGAGAGTTTTCAAATGCAGTTTGGCTGGTTTTATGCTGGTGTCGCTGGGCGCTTGGGGCGATTTATCAGATCACTCTGATCACAGTGCGCACGCGGCCCATCAAAACGAGCTGCATATTATGCAGGGATGGGTTCGGGCGCTGCCGCCGACACAAAAGGTAACCGCGGCCTATCTGACATTGCACAATTCAGGCAGTACGAAGCTGATTGTTAATCGGTTTAGCTCTGAGATATCCGATCGAGTCGAGCTTCACGATTCTGTACTTAAAGACGGTCAAATGCGCATGCAGCGTCTGGAGTCATTGACACTTGCAGCAGATCAGCATCAAGAGTTGGCTTCGGGTGGTCTGCATTTGATGTTGATGGATGTAGGGTCTATGCCGCGTGAGGGCGAGACTGTCAACGTATGTGTCGCAAGTGATGAAATCGAATCGTGTGCCAGGCTTCCCGTGCTGCGCAGCGCTCCACAGTCTATGGACGCTATGCCAGACCACAATCATCATTAAGCCGAGTCGACTATGTCTGTTGCAAACTCGTACAAAAATTTTCTCTCACGTGTGAAGGTCCGTGCCTCTGGTTCCATGCCTGGGTTGGTCGCAGCTTGTGCTGCAATCGCGATCGCAGCCTGTGTCGCCTTTGGTTGGTATTGGTCACGCACGCCTGATTTATTTGATGTGGTTGATGCAACCGCTGCGCTAAGTGTGAGTAGCAAGGCCAAAACGGGTGTGGCTACGACGGTAACCGCAATAAAACTTGGAGAAACACTGTTGGAAAAACCCGGCGGTTTTTTGCGCAATGACGTTATGCCGCCGGGTGTCTTACTCGATAATATCCCTAACTGGGAGTACGGTGTTTTGATACAGTTACGCGACATCACTCGAGCCATGCGAGAGGTCATGTCGCGGTCGCAGTCGCAATCGCGAGAAGATGAAGATTTAGCTTTGGCAGAGCCTCGGTTTAACTTTCAGGCTAATTCGTGGATGCTACCGAGTTCTGAATCGCAGTATCGCGAGGGCTTGGTTTACCTTCGTAAATACCTAGCACGATTGCAGGACCCAGCTACCGAGGATGCGCAGTTTTATGCGCGCGCAGACAACCTGCGCCATTGGTTAGCCGCCGTTGATATCCGCTTGGGTAGCCTCTCTCAACGTTTGAGTGCAAGCGTGGGGCAACGACGAGTCAACACGGATTTGGCGGGTGATCAGGCCGCGACTCAGTCGACACCGGTAGCCGCTGAGATCGATGTCAAAACGCCGTGGTCTGAAATCGACGACGTTTTCTACGAGGCGCGCGGGTCGGCATGGGCACTACTGCATCTCTTACGGGCAATTGAAGTCGATTTTGCTGATGTGCTCGAGAAGAAAAATGCGACGGTCAGTGTGCGCCAGATTATCCGTGAGCTCGAGGCAACACAAGAAACCGTGTGGAGCCCAATCATCTTAAACGGTAGCGGTTTTGGTCTCTGGGCTAACCACTCGCTCGTAATGGCTTCATTTCTAACGCGCGCTAATGCGGCCATCGTCGATTTGAGGGATCTCTTAGCGCAAGGTTAAAAAGTTAGTTCTCAGTCGGCCGGAAAGAAGCTGCTCCTGTTGTTGCCCTTAAATCACTCTGCAGATAATCGCCCCCTTTGACTGCCGCACTTTCGCTCAGTCAGGGCTTCCGATACCGTAGCCGCGTACCGGTATCGAGCGATAAGCGGATTTCCTCAGGGCTTAGTGCCTCTGGGAAATAGGTGCCCGATAACTTGGCGTCAAGAATGCTTGCGCCTTCTAGGTTGGTATTGCGGAAGTCGATTCCACTTAAATCCGAATTGCGAAAATACGCGTCGCTGAAATCAAGGCCATCCGCATTCATGTTGCGCAGATCTCGACCTCGGTAATCGCCGCTTTTTAATTCGCTGGTATCCAGTGTGTCTCGCGCTTCGTTAAAGGCTTTGACGTCTTCATTGCGAAGCATTTGGTACAGGGGGTCGCTTTTGATTACGGGTTTTGTCACGTCTATTTCCTACGAACTATTGCCCAAAGAACGAATCGCGCAGATGCTTACAAATATCTGCGCTAAGCCTGGGTCCATATTGGCCGACAATGGTCCCAGCCGCAAGACTACCAAAGCGGCCTGCGGTCGCGAAATCTTCACCTCGGGCTAAAGCGTACAAAAATGCTCCCGCAAACATATCGCCCGCGCCATTGGTGTCAATAGCGTGTACTTGATGCGCAGGAATGGATACAAGCGATTGCCCGTCATAAGCCATAGCGCCCTCAGATCCGCAGGTCACCACAAACTGTTTGGCCTTGGTTTTCAATGTTTCGATTGCGACGTCCAGCGAATCAGTTTTGGCATAGGTCAGCGCCTCTTGTGTATTACAGAAAATAAGATCGACGCGGTCTCCCACGAGAGCATCGATCTGCGATCTGAAGTGCTCCACCATACCTGGGTCAGAGAAGCTGACGGCGATTTTCACACCATGTTCAATGGCGATTTCTCGCGCCTTGAGACAGGCTTCCATACCGGTGGGTGATGGCGCTTGATAAGCCTCCATGTAAAGCCACTCACTCTCTTTTAATGCGGGGACATTCAACTGGTCAAGAGACAGTGATGCGCTGATACCAAGAAAGGTATTCATACTGCGTTCTGCATCAGGGGTAATTAATACCAAGCACTTCCCCGTGGTACCAATACCTCGCGCAACGCCCTCTTGATAAGCGACACCTGCACGGTCAAGGTCACTCAGATAGATGTCGCCGTACTGATCGTGCGCCACCTTGCAGGCGAAATAGGTCGGCGCGCCTAACAGGGCGGCTGCGATAATAGAGTTAGCCGCGCTACCCCCGCTGGCGTGCTCTGCGGTTGTGAGATGCTCGGTTAGATGTGTCAGTAGTTCATCTTGCCGAGGCTCATCGACCAGCGTCATGAGTCCTTTTTCAACGCGCATTTGTTGCAGGTCTTGATCGCTTACTTTGATTTCTGTGTCGACGAGTGCGGCACCGATACCGTATATCGTGTAGGTTTTCATCTTAGTCACTTGCTCTACTGTTTCGTGTATTATCTCAGCCTCACTTTTAATTAAAAGCGTATTTCTTCGCATAAGCTGTCTTATTTCATGATCCGGCGTTTATTTGCATTTTTGCTCAAGCTGTCACTTGCAGTGTTTGCCTTGGGCTTGCTTTGGGTTGCTTACTTGGATGCAACCATTAGCAGTACCTTTGATCAAAAGCGTTACGCGCTGCCCGCGACCGTTTACGCGCGATCTCTGGAGCTGCACGAGGGCGCCGCCGTCGATCGTGCTTCTCTAGAGCGGGAATTAAAATGGCTCGGATACCGGCCGGTTGGTGAGCTGTATCGGCCGGGTCAATTCGCTCGAAAGGGGAATGCGCTTCAAATTTATACCCGAGACTTTAAATTTCCCGATCAATTCTATGAGGGCGCACGTGTCGAGGTGCGCTGGCAAAATAGTCGCGTCTCAGCCATTGAGCGCGATAGCAAGTCGGCTGATTTGCTCCGCCTGGAACCCATGGTCATAGGGGGTGTTTACCCGAAACACGGTGAAGATCGCATTTTGATTCAGCTGAGTGAGGTTCCCACGATCTTGGCGAGAGGCCTTCTTGCTATCGAAGACCAGAAGTTTATGGAGCACTACGGCTTTTCGATAACCGGCATCGCTCGGGCATTTTTAAGCAATTTGCAGTCGGGTCGTGTGGTGGCGGGCGGCTCAACGATTACTCAGCAGCTTGTTAAAAACTACTATTTGTCTTCCGAACGAACGATCTCGCGCAAGGTGCGCGAGTTGATCATGTCGGTTTTACTGGAATTCCACGCCAGTAAAGAAGAGATACTTGAGGGTTACCTCAATGAAATTTACCTAGGTCAGGACGGTCCGCGCGCCATACACGGTTTTGCTCTGGGCGCTTTGCACTACTTCAATACGCCGCTATCGCAACTGGGTCTTCACCAACAAGCCTTGCTGGTGGGCATGGTCAAAGGCCCATCGCTGTATAACCCCAAGCGTAATCCAGAGCGAGCGACTGAGCGCCGCAATTTGGTATTGGACGTTTGGATTAACGAAGGGTTAATCAGTCGTGAGCAGGGTGAAGTGTCGAAGTTAATGCCGCTTGATCTTGAAGGGCAGGAAAGTTTGAAACAGCGATTCCCCGCTTATCTTGACTTGGTGCGGCGGCAGCTAAGATTAGAGTACCGTGACGAAGATCTAACTACGCTGGGCCTGAGAATTTTTACGGCTTTTGATCCACAAATGCAAACTTCACTGCAGGCGGCAACTTTAACTGGGCTTAAGGCGGCGAGTGATTCCCCCGAGCTCGAATCGGCATCGGTAGTAACTCGAGTGGACAGTGGGGAGGTCGTTGCTCTAACGGGTGGCAGAGCTTTGGGGCAAGCGGGCTTTAATCGAGCGCTTGATGCCCGGCGTCCCGCGGGCTCGCTATTCAAGCCCGCTGTTTACCTGGCTGCTCTTGAAAAACCGAAACGGTTCAATTTGGTAAGCGAGCTGGTGGATTTGCCCCTGGCCGTTGAGCTCCCGAATGGCGACGTCTGGGCGCCCGAGAACTACGACAAAGATCACCGAGGCAGCGTGTTGTTGTACCGTGCGCTGATCGAATCTCTGAATCTGCCGGCGGCTCGGCTCGGTTTAGAGTTGGGTCCAGACGTGATTAAGACGATGCTGCGTCGGCTGGGTGTCACCGCGTCCATTCCAGAGGTGGCCTCACTCTCCTTGGGTGTAGGGGGCTACGCGGCAATTGACTTGGCGGCTATGTATCAGACGATCGCGGCAGGTGGTTTTCGAACGCCCTTGCGAACGATTCGAGACATCGTTGATGCGAATGGCGACCCTTTGAGGCGCTACCCTCTTGCCTACGACCGCACCGTTGATCGCGCGACTATGCACCTGTTGCACTTTGCCTTGCTCGGTGTAATGGAGGAAGGCACTGGGTCCAGCTTGAAGCGCTTATTACCGCCTGATCTTATTACAGCAGGTAAGAGCGGCACCAGTAACGATGGCCGAGATTCTTGGTTTGCCGGTTTCAGTGGTGATCTGCTCACGGTTACTTGGGTGGGCTATGACGACAACAGAACCTCGAATCTGACTGGAGCGAGAGCTGCGGGTCAGATCTGGGCGAGGTTTATGGCGGTGGAGGCCAAACGCCCCGTGGCCTACCGAATACCTGAGCGTATTGAATTAAAATGGATCGATTCAACCAATGGTCGGCGAACGGGGCGGGGCTGTCCGAATGCGATTCGTGTGCCGTTTATTGAGGGTTCCGCGCCCAGTAGCAGCACGGATTGCAGAAAAACGGATAACCCTGTTGTAGACTGGCTGCAAAAGATCTTTGGGGTGTAAATATGGCGCACGTGCGAATCCTAGCCGCAGGTTTAATTGTATTCTTGGCAAGTTGCGCGGCACCCCCGCAACGAGAGCCACAATCGCGTACACCAGCCCTACCGAAGTCGGTTGAGATTGCTCGGCCTGTTTCGCCCGCCTATCTACGCTTGATCGATGAAGGTCAGGCTTTGCTGGCGCAAGGCGAGATGGCGAAGGCGATCGCTATCTTTGAACGTGCTCAACGAATTCATGCGGATGATGCTCGAGTATATTTGGCTCTAAGCAAAGCTTACAAACAGGCGGGCGATAATCGTTCCGCACGTGCCATGGCTGAGCGTGGCTTGTTGTATTGTCAAAACGATAAGCAGTGTAGTGAACTTCGAGCTTATTCGCGGCTCAGTAGCTCATAACCGGCTTCTGTCGGTTTGAATTCAAGATACTGATTGATGCACTTAGGGTATTCCCCGACGCTGTGGCTTACAAAAATCACCTGTGTTTCAGTCAGTTCGACGATGTGGTCTACTGCGTCCAGAAGCCACTGCGTATGAACCCGATCTAGCCCCAGTGTGGGCTCATCTAATATGAGTAGTTTGGGCTGCTTTATCATGGCTCTAGCCAACAGCACCAGCCGTTGCTGCCCGAAGCTCAGCGTGTCGAACTCGCTGTCTATCAGTGTGGCTAAACCTAGGGCTTTCAGCCACGCTTTGGCCTCACGTTTTTGTGCATCGCTCGGCGTTTGATACAAGCCAAAGCTATCGAAGAAGCCCGAAATAACCACATTCAATGTACGTTGTCGAGGTGGGAAGTTCAGATGGCTGGCCGAATCGACCACGCCGAACGCTTTTTTGAGTTCCCAGATGCTCTCGCCCGACCCGCGTTTGAGGCCAAACACGCTGATATCTTGACCGTAGGCCTTAGGGTTGTCTCCAGTGATTAAACTTAATAAGGTCGTCTTGCCTGATCCATTGGGGCCCGCGAGCAGCGTATGCTGATCGGCGCGCATTCGCCAATGGATGCCTCTCAATATGCCTGTATCTCCGTAGCTTAGGTTTACATCGCGCAAATCTAAAGTGGTATCGGGTCGTGTCGCCACAGCACGTTTGAGTGGCAGACTGCTGAGATCGAGTTTTTGTTCCGCAAATAGCGCCTGTACGGCCGGATCTGCGAGCACATCGGATTTTGCCCCTTGACTGACTATGCGTCCTTCATCAAGCACGAGAATATGGGTTATTGCGGTGGGCAGGTTCTGAATATCTCGATAAAGCAGAACCACAGAGTGGTCGCCGTGCAAGAGAGTTTCAATCGCCTCGTGAAGGGTGATTTGGCTATCTTTATCTAAACCGTCGGTCGGTGTGTCTAGTATGAGGAGCCCAGGCTTGCTTTGAATAGCTTGAATCAGAAGCGTTTTACGTGCCTCGCCAGTTGAAATAAAGCGAATGCCGC
>JAUHWV010000140.1 GCA_030427335.1 Gammaproteobacteria bacterium
AGAACGGATTGGGAGCAAAGACAGTGGCATTAGCTAAGCCTCCGCATACGACCTGCGCGATTGAGAAGAGGGCTTCTCGGGTGCCGTTGACAGGAAGTATTTGGTCTGCCGCCCGCAACGATGATAGTTGGAATCTCTGGGTCGCCCACGCTGATATCGTTTCACGCAAGCTGGCCTGGCCGAGTACGCTCGGGTATTGCGCTATGGTGTCCAGCCCTGCTTGAAGGGCGTTTATTGCGACCGCAGGGGGTTCGTGCTTGGGTTCGCCAATCCCCAAATTGATATGCGAGAGCTCTGGATTTGGCGTCACGCCGTCAAAGAGACTTCTCAGCTTGGCGAAAGGGTAGGGTTGTAGCGCGTTTAAATAGGGGTTCATTGGGTCGATTTTATTTGAGAGTCGAGCGCGTTGCGGATAGCGATTTCAATGGCCTCGCACTGTTCTGAGCTCGTGATGGGTTGTTGATGGGCATCTGTTATGAAAAATAAATCTTCTACTCGCTCGCCCAGCGTTTGAATTTTGGCAGTTTGGACTTCGATGCCGAAATCGACAAAGACTTTACCAAGTCGAGCGAGCAACCCTGGACGGTCAGGAGAGATGACTTCCAGCACCGAGATATTCTTACTGGTGTCCTGGGTGATGTGGGCGCGCGTCGGAATCGAGAAAGATTTGAACTGACGAGGCGTGCGCCGCGCATTGACGGTCGGTTTGTCCGGGTTTTCAACCAGCGCGCGAGTCAGTTCAGCAATGATATGACGTGTTCGATCGGCGTCATGTTCAATGGTTTCACCAGAAGAATCCAGTACAAAAAAGGTGTCGAGCGTCATGCCGCCGGATGCGCCGTAAATACGAGCGTCGTGAATACTCAAATCGAGCTGTTCGAGCGCGGCACAAACCAACGAAAATAGGTGGGGGCGACTGCGCGCATGTATAAATACCTGGGTCGCGTTGGCGACGCTGGAATCGTTGGTATGCTTGGCGAGTACCACAGGCTCATTTTGATCGTGATGCCCGGCAATCGCTTCGGTATGCCAAGCGATATCTTCGGCGCGCTCTCGCATAAAGTAATCATCGCCGCGCTCGCGCCAGAGTTCGTCTAGCTCCTCGGGCGTGAAACCTCGATATTCGAGTAAGTCAATGGCAGCCATGCGAGTCTCTTTGATCCAGTCTTGCTTATCTACCGGATTTTCCAAGCCCCGGCGCAAGGCTCTTTTTGATTCGGTGTACAGTTGTCTCAAGAGGCTTGAGCGCCAAGCATTCCACAGCGTTGGGTTGGTGGCGTTGATGTCTGCGACGGTCAGCGTGAACAGATAGTCGAGTCTTTGCTGATCGCCCACGTGTTGTGCGAATTGCTGAATTACGTCTGGATCCGATATGTCTTTGCGTTGGCTGACCGCAGACATCAGCAGATGGTTTTTAACCAACCAGGTGACCAATGCGGTATCTCGATCAGATAAACCATGCCGTCTGCAGAAGGCTTCGGCATCAACCGCGCCCAGCTCTGAGTGGTCTCCCCCTCTACCTTTACCGATATCGTGGTAAAGCCCAGCGATGTAAATGACTTCTTTCTTCGGTAGTCTGCGTGCCACGCGCGAGGAGACTGGGAATTTCTCTTCGTAGTTGCCTGTCAGAAAGCGGCGCACGTTTTGAATAAGCTCGAGTGTGTGGGCGTCTACGGTGTAGGCGTGGAACAGATCGTGCTGCATTTGTCCGATGATACGGCCGAATTCGGGCAGGTAATTGCCCAAGAAGCCATAGCGAGCCATCCGTCGCAACATCCGGGTGATCTGGTAGGGTGACCGCAGAAACTCGATGAACATGGCCTTGTGTGCAGGGCTGTCTCGGAATGACTCATCGATCAAATCGCGACTGTCTGAAATGGCTCGGAGTGTGCGCGCGCCAATGTCCACTATGTCTGGTCTCTGCGAACACAGCAGAAAGGCTTCGAGGATGGCGGTTGGGTTTTCGCGAAAAATGTCATCGTTTATGGCGTTTAGGTAGCCGTTCCGTTTGGTGAAGCGCTCGTTAATCTGCTCAAAAGAGGCTTTGTCTTCATCTACAACGTGTTGCTCGAAATATTGAATGAGTACGTCGTTGATTTGCGCCAGCGCGAGCGCCCAGCGATAGTATGTCTGCATGAATTGTTCTACGCCGAGCCGCTCGTCATCGTCTGTGAAGCCCCACATTTCGGCAATTTGGCGTTGGAAATCGAACAGCAAGCGGTCTTCTGCACGTTGACTGAGCATGTGCAGCGCATAGCGGACACGCCACATGAAGTCGCGCCCTTGGCGCAGCAAAATTTGTTCGTCTGGTGTTAGCAATATATCGAGTGATATTGCCGCTTGCGAATCGACGCCGAAATGTCTTTCGATGATCCAGCAGACGATTTGAAAATCGCGGAGTCCGCCCGGGGAGCTTTTTACGTTGGGCTCTAAATTATATTCGCTGTCAGCAAACTTATCGTGTCGCTCGTTCTGTTCTTCTAATTTGGCGGCGAAGAAAGCTTGGCTTGACCACATTTTATCCACCGCGATGCCGTCTGATACCGCGTGCATTAAGTGTGCTTCACCTCGGAGTACTCGGGCCTCCATTAGATTTGTTACTACGGTGATGTCGCTTGATGCTTCTTCCAAGCAGCTCTCAACGGTGCGTACACTGTGGCCAAGCTGGAGCCCGGCATCCCAAACCGCGGTGATAAATCGCTCTACCGCATCTCTGTGACTCTCTGGCGCATCGGCACACAGAATCATGAGATCGATATCTGAGTGGGGGTGGAGCTCGCCTCGGCCATAACCGCCCAAAGCAATAAGGCACACGTCGGAGTTGCCCCAGCTGCAAATGTCCCAAAGCGCCTGTAGTACCTGATCTACTGCGCGGGTTCGTGCCGCCAAAAGAACCTCAATGGGGTAATCTTCACGGAAGGCGTCGTCCAGAATCTCCCTGACTTTTCGCAGGGCCGGTTTGGCCGTCTTGGTCGGCTGCGCAGGGTCAAGCAGCGGCAGGTTGCCATCTGCAATATCAGTAGGCGTCAAGGTGGGGGTCATCGATGATGCTCAGATAAGGCCAATTTCTTCGCTGCGCAAGGTGAAAATTTCCACGCCGTTTTCGGTCACGGCCATGGTGTGTTCCCACTGTGCACTGAGTCGGCCGTCCTTCGTTGTTACAGTCCAGCCATCTTTGGCGTTGAGTTTAGTGTGGCGTTTGCCGGCATTTATCATGGGCTCAATCGTAAAGGTCATGCCGGGCTTAAGCACTAGGCCCTCTCCTGCACGACCATAGTGAAGCACCTGTGGGTCTTCGTGGAAAACAGCGCCGATGCCATGGCCGCAATATTCGCGCACTACTGAGTAGTAGTTTTTTTCGGCGTGTTCCTGAATTATCGCGCCAATGTCACCCAGTGTCGTGCCGGGTTTGACTAAGCGGATAGCTTTATATAAACACTCCTGCGTAATCTGAATAAGTCGCTGCGCATGCGGCGCTACATCGCCTACGCCGACCATGATACTCGTATCGCCATGGTAGCCATCTTTAATGACCGTTACATCGATGTTGATGATGTCGCCGCTTTTCAGTTTTTTGGTGTCTGAAGGAATGCCATGGCAGACAACATCGTTGACGGACGTGCAGATCGATCTGGGAAAACCGTGGTAATTTAACGGTGCGGGAATTGCTTTCTGTGTGTTCACGATATAGTCGTGGCAGATGGCGTCGAGCTCGCCCGTCGTTACTCCCGGTACTACCATGGGGCGAATCATTTCAAGCACCTCGGCCGCGAGTCGTCCCGCCTGCCGCATTTTTTCGAGTTCGGCGGGTGTTTTAATGGAAACAGTCATTTAAATCCTACGTATTGAGCGGAGCTGGTAAAGATTTAAGTGTACCGCACGGATGGACGACTCTTCCACAGATTAGCGCTTTTGGCGATCTTAAAGCGCTTTACTCTTCTAAAAGTTTCGCTAACGTGGTATAAAGCGCGCCGCTGCAATGGTGCAGTGATATTAAACGACGCACACGAGCTTCAAGTGTTATCAGGGTGCCGCTTTAGCGGTTTGGTAATGCGGCTTGTGGAGGCCTAACCCGGAGTAAAAAAATGTCGCAAGTAACAATGAGAGAGTTGTTGCAGGCTGGTGCACACTTTGGTCACCAGACTCGCTACTGGAATCCCAAGATGGGTCGCTATATCTTTGGCGCCCGTAACAAAATCCATATCATCAACCTTGAGCACACGGTGCCCGCGCTGAACAGTGCACTGGACTTGGTCAAGCAGCTTGCTTCGAACAAGAACAAGGTATTGTTCGTAGGTACCAAACGTGCTGCTGGCAAAGTGATCAAAGAGCAGGCTGAGCGCGCTGGAATGCCGTATGTGAGCCATCGCTGGTTGGGTGGTATGCTGACGAACTACAAAACGATTCGTGCGTCGATTAAGCGCTATCGTGACCTTGAAGCCCAGCAGGCGGACGGCACATTCGCTAAGCTGACTAAGAAAGAAGCACTTATGAGAACCCGTCAGATGGAGAAGCTGGAGCGTTCCATCGGTGGTATTAAAGACATGGGCGGTCTGCCTGATGCACTCTTCGTGATCGATGTGGATCACGAGCGTATTGCGATCACCGAAGCCAACAAACTGGGTATACCGGTTATCGGCATCGTAGATACAAACTCAGATCCGGATGGCGTTGATTACATCATTCCTGGAAATGACGACGCGATTCGCGCAGTGAAGCTTTACGCACAAGCGGTTGCCGACGCGTGTATCGAAGGTCGTACGGGCGAAGCCACGGCTATCAAAAATGAGTTTGTTGAAGTCGAAAGCGAAGCCGCAGCGGACGCTGAGTAACAACAACCATTCATATCCACGATGCGCCAGTTCGGCGCATCGATAGATTTAATGCATTTAGATGCACATCAATCGAGGAGAAAATTATGTCTGCAGCACTTGTAAAAGAGTTGCGCGAGCGTACCGGTTTAGGTCTGCTCGAGTGTAAAAAAGCCCTGGCTGAAGCGGGCGGCGATATCGAGAAAGCGATCGAAGAACTGCGTAAGTCTTCAGGTATGAAAGCGGCTAAAAAAGCAGGCCGCACGGCGGCCGACGGTGTGGTTTTGGCGCGCGTAAGTGAGGATGGCAGCTACGGCATGGTCGTGGAAGTCAACAGTGAGACAGACTTCGTTGCTCGCGACGATAACTTCTTAGGTTTTGCTAACTCTGTAGCCGCAGCCGCTCTGAGCGCGCGCACTACGGACGTAGCGGCCGTTATGGAAGGCGAACTAGAAGCGGCCCGAGAAGGCTTGGTTCAGAAAATCGGTGAAAATATCGGTGTTCGTCGCATAGACGCGGTTGATGCGGGCGACGGGGTGGTCGGTGCCTATGTACACGGCAACAACCGCATCGCGGTTCTCGTTGCTTTGCAGGGTGGCGATCAGGATTTGGCCCGCGACGTGGCGATGCACGTAGCTGCGGTCAACCCACAAGTTGTGTCGCCTGACGATATGCCGCAAGAGCTTATCGAAAAGGAAAAAGAAATCTATACGGCGCAAGCGCTCGAATCAGGCAAGCCAGCTGAGATTGTTGAGAAAATGATCGGCGGTCGTATTAAGAAGTTTCTAGCCGAGAATAGCTTGGTTGAGCAGGCGTTTGTTAAAGACCCAGATACGACAGTCGGCAAGCTCGTTAAAGCTGCTGGCGCTTCTGTAACCGCCTTTATTCGTTTTGAGGTGGGTGAGGGTATTGAAGTTCAGAAGGTCGATTTCGCAGACGAAGTGGCGGCGCAGCTTAAAGGCTAAAGCGGCGAAAAACAGAGTCAGTTCAAAAACCCCGTTCCAGCGGGGTTTTTTATACCCACAACTTGGGTTTCTATTGCGCGCGAGACAAAGCGCAGCAGGGGCTAGGGTGTTAAACGATT
>JAUHWV010000141.1 GCA_030427335.1 Gammaproteobacteria bacterium
ACACGGTGTCACAGAGCAGGTCTTTGGTATCGATTTGGTTGAATGGATGCTGAGGGTGGGCGCGGGTGATACGGGGTTTTTGGGCGATTTTAAACCCGAGGGCCATGGCCACGCTGTCCAAGTTCGTGTTTATGCTGAAGACCCCTACAAGGATTTTGCGCCGGCACCGGGATTTTTGAGCTGCGTCGAATGGCCGAACCATGAGGGTGTTCGAATCGATCACTGGATTCGCTCAGGTATAGAAGTCTCCCCCTTTTTCGATCCGATGCTCGCAAAGCTGATCGTACATCGCGCCAGTCGGAATGAAGCTCTCACGGCACTGCAAAATGCACTGGATGGAACCACACTCTATGGAACACAAACCAACCTCGCTTATTTACATGGTCTGTTATCAGACGAGGTGGTGCGTCAAGGTCTTATAACAACGCGGTACCTTAATGAGGCTAAGTGGTGCCCTGCGCGTATCGATATCATTGCGGGCGGCACCCAAACCACGATTCAAGATGCGACGGCTCGACGCGGCTACTGGTCGGTCGGTGTGCCACCCTCGGGCGCCTTCGATCAGTGGACTTTTCGCCTACTGAACCGATTACTGGATAATCCGGATGACGCGGCAGGTTTGGAAATGGCGGTAAGTGGTGCCTCATTTAGGGTCTCACGCGATGTGACTCTGGCATGGGGTGGCGCCGAAACCCTTGTTAAGGCAGAGGGCGAACTACTGAAGCCCTTTATGTCGCACCGCATTGCAGCAGGTTCATTGGTTGAAATCGGAGCCATTAAAGGCCTCGGAGCACGCGTTTACCTTGCGATCGCGGGAGGCATCGTCTGTCCCGAGTATTTGGGTTCTAAAAGTACTTTCACTTTGGGGCAATTTGGTGGACATAATGGGCGCGTCCTACGTGCGGGTGATGTACTGGAGCTCAATCCAGCAGCTACAGCGCCAATCAATGCTTGTGTGCCTGTCGAACTCGTGCCGCAGTGCACAACGAATTGGACTCTTCGAGTGATTTACGGCCCTCATGGTGCCCCTGATTTCTTTACCGACGAGGACATCGCGACCTTCTTCGCACATGAATGGGAAGTGCACTACAACTCCAGTCGAACGGGTATCCGCCTCATTGGGCCTAAGCCGAAATGGGCGCGAACGGACGGAGGTGAGGCCGGACTGCACCCCTCGAATATTCATGACAATGCCTACGCCTTTGGTGCCATTGATTTCACCGGTGACATGCCGGTTATCTTAGGTCCCGACGGCCCATCTCTCGGTGGGTTTGTGTGTCCTGCGACGGTGATTACGGCAGACCTTTGGAAATTGGGTCAACTGTCTCCCGGCGACAAAATCCGCTTTAGCCCGGTTGCTTACGCAGATGCGGTGGCTGCCGAGCGCGCCCAGCTTGATTCCTTGAAGGGGATGAACTTGGTGGCCGCCTGTGTTTATGAGACTTCCCCCGTACCCATCCCGTCGGATCTTGTTGTGCACCGCGGCTCTAAAGTCCAGTTTGGCGATGAGATTGTGTTCCGCCCCGCTGGGGACCATTTTTTGTTGATTGAGTACGGCGACCTAGAGCTGGACATTCGTCTTCGGTTTCGAGCGCATGCGCTCATGCGAGCACTGCAAGAGGCACCGCTCGCGGGCGTGCTCGAGTTAACGCCAGGCATACGCTCCCTACAGATTCATTTTGATTCTCAGCTGATCGATCGCGATGCCTTGATCGAGCACGTTATTGAAGCGGAGCGAGTGTTGGCGTCAAAGCTAGACCGTCTTGAAGTGCCTTCACGCATTGTGCGTTTGCCATTGTCGTGGGACGACGAAGCATGCCAGCAAGCCATTGCGAAGTACGATCAATCAGTACGTAAAAACGCGCCTTGGTGTCCCAGCAATCTGGAGTTTATTCGTCGAATAAACGGTTTGGATTCGATCGATGCCGTGAAGGACATTGTGTTTGAGGCAAGTTACTTGGTTTTAGGTCTGGGTGACGTCTATCTCGGTGCCCCTGTTGCAACCCCGGTCGATCCTCGTCACCGCTTGGTCACCACAAAATACAACCCAGCGCGCACGTGGACGGCCGAAAATTCGGTTGGGATCGGTGGCTCTTACCTGTGTGTCTACGGCATGGAGGGACCGGGCGGCTATCAGTTTGTTGGCCGCACGCTACAGATGTGGAATCGGTACCAGAAAACGGTCGAATTTGAGCAACCCTGGTTGCTTCGCTTTTTTGATCAAATTCAATTTTACGAGGTTTCACACGAGGAGTTAGCCCAGATAAGGCGAGATTTCCCTAATGGAGACTACCCTCTGAAAATCGAGCAAACGACGTTTTCTTTGGGCGACTACGAGCGTTTCCTCGAAGCCAATTCGGACTCGATTGATCAATTCAGTAGCCTGCGCAAGAGCGCATTTGAAACCGAGTTGGCCGAATGGCACGCTAATGGCCAGTTTCATTACGAAGCCAAAGAGGTGGAGGCAGTCGTAGAAGAGCAAGAGTGGCCTGAATATGCCGTTAAGATCGATAGTCCTGTAGCAGGTAGCGTGTGGGAATTGTCGGTGAACGAGGGCGATCAGGTCGAGGCGGGTCAAACCCTGATGATACTGGAGTCGATGAAGATGGAGATCCCTCTCGTGGCAGCCCAAGCTGGCCAAGTGATAGGGCTACCGGTGGACTGCGGAGCCCGTATTCAGGCGGGACAAACCCTGTGTGTTTTAAGTGGGGGCGATCATGAATAAGTTATCTTTAAGCTCGGTCAGAGCGTACTATCAAGCGGGTGGCACGGTGCGAGAGCTCATTGCACTGTGCCGTGAGCAAATCAAGCGCGCAAGCCCCAACCCAATATGGATTCATTGCCTTAGCGAGGAAGAGCTTGAACCTTACATTGAGCGTCTTGATGGGCATGCTCGAGAGAGCCTGCCGCTGTGGGGTGTGCCCTTCGCAATTAAAGATAATATTGACCTAGCGGGCGTCCCAACGACAGCCGCATGCCCCGCGTTCAGTTACCAACCTGAAGACTCTGCGACGGTGGTGCAGCGCCTAATTGATGCGGGTGCGGTACCGCTTGGCAAGACGAACTTAGACCAGTTTGCGACGGGCTTGAACGGCACTCGCTCACCCTATGGTGCCGTTAAAAACGCTTTCGATGCCAAGTACATATCGGGTGGTAGTAGCTCTGGATCCGCTGTGGCGGTCGCTTTGGATATGGTCTGCTTTGCACTGGGTACGGATACCGCGGGGTCTGGTCGTGTCCCCGCGGCATTCAATAATTTGGTCGGGCTCAAACCCAGTTTGGGCTTGGTGTCGACCTACGGTGTGGTTCCCGCCTGTCGAAGCCTGGATTGCGTGACGATATTTGCGAACGACCTAGAGACGGCTTCCGAAGTGTTTAGCGTAATGGAAGGGTTTGATGCTCAGGATCCCTACTCTAAACCGAATGTAGATACGAATGTGCTGCGTGAACAGGGGGTGCGATGCGGGCCCATCACGATCGGCGTGATCAAAGCCGAGCAGCTGGAATTTTTTGGTGATTCTGGCTACGAGCAGGCCTACAGTGCAGCGCTCAGTGAACTGACGAAAGACAGCGAACTTCAATTTGTGGAAATTGATTTTCAACCCTTTCTGGAGGCGGCCTCGCTGCTATATAGCGGGCCTTGGGTAGCGGAGCGAACCATTGCCTGTGCCACGCCTCTGCAGGCTTATCCCGAAAAGATGCATCCCGTTGTACGCGATATTGTGGCAGGTGGGGCGGGCTTTACCGCTCAAGATGTCTTCAGTGCGCAGTATCGTCTTTTGGCGCTGAAACGGCAGTGTGATCACATTTTGGCTGCCGTTGATGCGCTACTGACCCCGACGGCGGGTTCTCTGTTCACTCAGAGTCAGTTGCAAGACGAGCCGGTTTTGCATAACACGCAGCTGGGCCACTACACCAATTACATGAATCTACTCGATTATGCGGGATTGGCTATCCCGGCGGGTTTCACCGAGCAAGGCTTGCCGTTTGGTCTCACTTTAGTTGGGCCTCGCTGTAGCGATCGCGCCCTCATATCCATTGCGCGGCGACTATCGACAGTCGAGCGCGCTGATCACAAAGCGGTAAGCGATTCTCGTTACCTAGATGTTTTGGTATGCGGCGCTCATATGCAAGGGCTACCCTTAAACTGGCAGCTCATTGAGCGGGGCGGAAAATTTATACGCTCGGTTAAGACGCAGGCCACATACCGCTTGCTGGCGCTCCCTGGTGAGGGCGTAAAGCGACCCGCACTGGTGTATGACGCAGCGTCTGGTGTATCAATTGGGGCGGAAATTTGGCGTTTGCCGATCGCTTCGGTGGGATCATTTTTGCGAGACATTCCCGCACCTCTGGGCCTGGGCTCAGTCTTTGTAGAGGATGGCCGTCGCGTTACCGGATTTATTGCGGCGGAGGGTGCCGTGGATGAGGAGTCTCGAGACGTGAGCGAATTCGGCGATTGGCGGACTTATCTTCGTTCCCTAAGCAGTTAATTGCTAGGTGGATCGCCTTTTTTTGAGTGTAAATCGGCACGAGCGGTTTAGCTGTGGGGCTTATTGAAGTGCACTATCATCGTCGTACGATACGATTGGCTTCATGAGATACGGCAACACCACGCCTCAGTTAAGCCTTAATTGACTTGTCAGTCCCGCCCATAAGCGGGTAGTTTAGTAGAGTGATAAACGCGTGACTTCAACGATTTCGTCGACACTCGCGCCTCGAGACAGGTCTGCTACCGGTCGCTTAAAGCCTTGTAAGATTGGCCCGATTGCCCGAGCCCCGGTGAACTGCTGCACCAGTTTGTAGCCAATATTACCGGCCTCAAGATTGGGGAAGATCAACACGTTTGCCCGACCTGCCACGTCACTTGGCCCCTGCCATTTCGTCGCGGCTACCCGTTCTGACAGAGCCGTGTCGACTTGCATCTCGCCGTCTATTTTGAGATCGGGGGCTAGGGACTTGGCGATGTCGAGTGCCGATCTCACTTTATCTACCGCCGCATGACTGGCACTGCCCTGGGTCGAGAACGACAGCATAGCCACACGGGCCTCGCTGCCTATTAGGCCTTTGGCGCTGCGCGCTGTCGTTACCGCGATGTTCGCAAGCGCCTCCGCGCTTGGGTCGATGTTGACGGCGCAGTCCGCAAATAAAATGGGTTCAGAGCGGTTCGGTATTTGCATGAGAAAGAAGCTCGATGCTAAGCCCGCGTCATTTGCGAAGCCGACACACATGGCTGCGGCTTCAATGACCTTCTTTGTAGCGCAGGTGGCGCCACCCACCATGAGATCCGCATCACCTATTGCCAGCAGCGCAGCCGCAAAGGGCAGTGGCTTTTTCACCAAACGCTCAGCCATGGCGATGGATTTGAGCTCTCGTAAGGCCTGCACGTGTTGTGCGCAGGCCGTGGCTTGATTTGCCGTGAGCGGATCCACGATATCCAGGCCTGACAGCGAAATGCCCAGTGGTGCAGCCGTTTGCTCGATCTCTATGGCGGGGCCAACCAAGATGCACTCTATGGCATCTTGGTCGCGAAGTTGCGCGGCGGCTTGAATGATCCGAGGTTCAACGCCCTCTGCGAATACGACGCGTTTGTGCGGTGATTTGGCGTTCGAGTCCATCTTAACGCTGATCAATCGCCACGTACTCTCGCAGCTCGGGTCCGTTGTATTCAAGCAAGGGGCGAATCAAGATGTTGTTTTCCATCTGCTGCATGACTTGAAGACTCCAGCCGGGTACGCGACCGATTGCGAAAATCGGCACAAACAAGTCCTCTGGAATTCCGTTTAGGTGATAAATGACCCCGGAATAGAAGTCCACGTTTACATTGACGCCCAGACGCGAGTAGGGCTTCATCGCTTCAACTAAGGCCTTAAGAATATCGTTCCAGTGCG
>JAUHWV010000142.1 GCA_030427335.1 Gammaproteobacteria bacterium
CTTTCTCGGCTAAGGCCTGTAACATCAGTTGTTTGAATACCCCAGTGGGTAGCTGCTGCACTAGCGGCATGGCCCGCTTTGCTAACCGTGCTTTGCCCTCGAGAGAGTCAAGATCCAGTTTGTCTGCGGCCAAGTCGAATAAAAATTTCTCGACCGGTCTTGCGTCACTCAGTAAGGATTCAAAAGCGTGCGTACCGAGTTTGCGAACCAATGTGTCCGGGTCTTCGCCATCGTCTAGAAATAAAAACCGGGCCTGCCGGCCGTCTTCCAGCATTGGTAAAACCACCAGGAGCGCTCGTTCCGCTGCCGCGCGTCCTGCGGCGTCGCCGTCGAAACAGAACACGACCTCGGTCACGAGTCTGAAAATTCGGGTCAAATGATCGGCGGACGTGGCGGTACCCAGTGTTGCCACAGCGTAGTGGATGTCGTGCTGCGCGAGCGCAATGACGTCCATGTAGCCTTCTACCACCACAATGCGTTCTAGCGGCTTCTTCGTTTGCCTAGCCTCGTACAGACCATAGAGTTCTCGGCCCTTTGAAAAAACCGGCGTCTCAGGCGAGTTGAGGTACTTGGGTTTCTCGTCACCGAGAACTCGGCCGCCAAAGCCGACCACCCGGCCACGCTGATCACGAATGGGGAACATGATTCGGTCGCGGAAGCGGTCGTAAGTACGACCTGCATCGTTGCGGATGATCATGCCGCTCTCGAGCAGCGCGTCGGTTTTCTTTTCCCCAAGTGTCTCTAGAAGATTTTGCCAACCTGGCGGAGCAAACCCAATTTGGTAGCGTTTGGCGATCTCGCCGCTCAGCCCTCGACCTTTTAAGTAGTTTATGGCTCGGTGTGATTCAGTTGATTTGCGGAGAGCATAGCCGAAGAAGCGATTGGCTAGATTCATCGCCTCGTATAGTGGTGCAAGTCTATCTTGTCGAGCCTCTTGCTGCTGAGCGTTTTGTTCGCGTGGAACCTCTAGGCCGGCTGATTGAGCCAGGTTTTCGATCGCCTGCGGGAAATCGATATTATCGTAATCCATTACGAAACCGATTGCGTTGCCGCCAGCTCCACAGCCGAAGCAGTAGTAAAACTGTTTGTCAGGATTCACACTGAAAGACGGGGTTTTTTCGTCGTGGAAGGGGCAGCGGGCCGAGTAGTTTTTGCCTGTCTTCTTGAGTTTTACGCGACGGTCAATAACTTCAACGATATCGGTGCGATCGAGAAGCGTGTCAATAAAGGCTTGTGGGATTCTTCCGGCCATGCGCGCCTGTGCAAATTAAAATGCTATTGAAGCACGTTTGCCGCCGTTGGCGAAGTGTGCTGAGACTGGAATCTTAGGCTAGGAGTGCTTTAACCCGTTTCGAAACTTCGGCCATATCAGCTCGGCCTTGAACTTGCGGTTTGATCGCGGCCATTACCGCGCCCATCGCTTGCATGCCCATGGCGCCTGAATCGGCGATGGCGACTTTAATGAGTTCGTCAATATCGGACTCTGATAGCGGTTCGGGCAGAAACTCGCTAATAACGGCGATTTCAGACAGTTCCTGCGCTTCGAGCTCTTGGCGTCCCGCATTACGGTACTGTTCCGCGGAATCGCGGCGCTGCTTGAGCATTTTGTCGAGTATGATTAACGCCCGAGCGTCATCGATTTCGATGCGCTCGTCGACCTCAACTCGTTTGAACTCCGACTGAATGAATCGAAGCGTGCCGAGCCGACCCTTGTCTTTGGCTTTCATCGCCTCGCGCACGGAGGCTTTAATCTGCTCAACTAGGGTTGGCATCGTCGGATAGACCTAGTACAAGCGGGTGCGCTTGCGGTTCTCGCGAGATACTTTCTTTAGGTGGCGCTTTACTGCAGCAGCGGCAGCGCGCTTGCGCAGCGTAGTGGGTTTTTCATAGTGTTCACGCTTGCGAACTTCAGCTAGTACGCCTGCTTTCTCACAGTTGCGTTTGAAACGACGCAATGCGACGTCAAATGGTTCGTTTTCTTTCAATTTTACTGATGGCATTAAGTCTATCCGTCTTGTTGTGCGTTAGGGGCAATAGCCCAATTTCAATTAAGGGCGCGAATTCTATAGTGTAATTGCGCGGAATGCAAAGCTTTACTGCTGGTCTAGCGACCCGCCCTGTTTTACCATGGCGACCTGCTGTCAAAAGGAGCCAAAATGCGGGTACTGGGTATCGAAACTTCCTGTGATGAGACGGGCGTTGCTGTATACGATACGGAAGTGGGTATCGTTGCCGAGGCGCTGTACAGTCAGATCGATATTCATGCCGTCTATGGCGGGGTGGTACCGGAACTGGCGTCTCGCGATCATGTTCGTAAGACGCTTCCTTTGATAAACGAGGTGCTGAACACAGCGGGCTTGAGCCCCAAAGACTTGGATGGTGTGGCTTACACGGCAGGCCCGGGCCTGATTGGTGCTCTCATGGTGGGTGCCTTGGTGGGGCGTTCCATCGCAGAAGCGCTGGGTGTGCCTGCTCTGGGTGTGCACCACATGGAGGGCCACTTGTTGGCACCCATGCTCTCCGAAAGTGCGCCACAGCTCCCTTTTGTCGCTCTGCTCGTCTCTGGTGGACACACGCAGTTAATCGAGGTGCAGGCGCTGGGTGATTATCGTTTACTCGGTGAATCGGTTGACGATGCGGCGGGAGAAGCCTTCGATAAAGTAGCAAAGATGCTTTATTTGGATTACCCGGGCGGTCCCCATGTAGCGCGGATAGCGGAGCAAGGCGATCCATCTCGTTTTAATTTTCCGCGACCCATGGTGGCCAAGCCTGGGCTCGATTTCAGTTTCAGCGGTTTGAAAACCTACACTTTAACCACACTTCAAAGCTTGGGTGGCATCGATAACCTGAGCGAGCAGGATAAATGCGATATTGCTCGCGCTTTTGAAGATGCCGTAGTTGATACCTTGATTATCAAATGCCGACGAGCACTGGAGCAGACGGGTCTTCACACTTTGGTCATGGCGGGTGGTGTGAGCGCCAATAAGCGTTTGCGAAGCGCACTAGGGCCAGCGTTAGCTGCTGTTGGAGCGCAAGTTTATTACCCTGAGCCAAAATATTGCACGGATAATGGTGCGATGATTGCGTATGCCGGTGCGTGCCGGCTGGCCGCGGGTCAGAGCGATGAAGCTATGATGAATTTGAGGCCCCGTTGGCCACTAAACGAATTGCAGGCTATCTGATGTCCGATCGAGTGCTCATACAAAACTTAAGGGTCGCAACGGTAATCGGTGTGCTCGATTGGGAGCGTGAGGTAAGGCAAGAACTGGTCTTGGACTTGATTCTTGAGTGGGATCAGCGAGAAGCCGCGCGTACCGATGACGTCGGCCTGTGTTTGGATTATGCATCTGTAAGCCAGTGGGTTATCTCGCACTTGTCTTGTGCACAGTATCGTTTGATTGAGACGGTAGCAGAAAAAGTCGCTCAAGGCCTTTTAACCGAGTTCTCTCTGCCCTCAGTTGACGTTACCGTGAAGAAGCCAGGTGCGGTCCCCGAAGCCGATTGGGTTGGTGTCTCTATCCGAAGAGAGCGGCACTAACTCATGAAAGTCTATCTGGGCTTGGGAAGTAATATTGAACCGGAAGATAATATCACCGCAGGTTTGCGGGATTTGGTCACTCATTTTGGAGCGCTGGACGCATCCAGCGTGTATCAATCAGCCGCTGTGGGTTTTGATGGCCCATCATTTTTAAACTTAGTTGTTGGTTTCGAAACCACCCTGTTACTTGCTGATTTGCGTGCTTGTCTGCGAGAGATAGAAATCGCGCACGGTCGCCCAGAAAACGCATCTCGCAACAGCAGTAGAACGCTTGACATCGACATTTTGCTGTACGGAGACTTCTGCGGCTACTTTGATGCGATTGAGTTGCCCCGTCCTGAAATTCACTACAACGCGTTTGTTTTGAGACCCTTAGCTGAGCTGAGCCCAGACCTCGCTATTCCCAGCACCGACATTACTTTGGGTGAACTTTGGTCGCGATTCGATCAAAAGAGACAGCCCCTGATCGCGTATCCCTTTCAGTTTGATGGGCGCTATTTGCCCTCGCTCTTAACGATTTAGCTCGCCTCTGATAGCGCCTTAATTCGGGCATTATGTATGGCGTGACCGATGTCTGGGCCAACTAGGTCAGGTGCTACGCTGGATTTATCGATACTGCGGGCAAGTTCGGCAAGCTCTTGCCATTTGTCTCGATAGGAGGTGTTGCCATATGGGACCCTTTTAGCCCAAAGGTCATGGAGTTCCATTAGGGCGTTAAATGCGTCCCCCTGTCGAAAAGCGCCCGCATTTACCAAGGCCTGGTATAGAAATTTGCCCTCTTTATTTGTTGGCTCTGACAACAGCAAGGGGTTTTCGATCGCTATCTTCGCGCATTGCACAAGCGTCTTGGGTAGACCAAATGCCGCGGCAAATTGGCTCCAAATGGCGTTCTGACCGGCCTCTTGCGCCAGGAAAATTAAACCCGCTTGTGCTAACCGCGTAATAGAATCTGTGTGCGGTGCCAGATCATCTAACACTATCGCCGTGTCGGCGACTCGCTTGGTAGTTATGGAGTCGAGATCCAGTAAGGCCGCTAGCGCGCCGCATTCCTCCAATACTCTGAGGAATATACCAGGCGATCGAGATTGCAAGGCGCGCTCAAATTCTCGCCATACGCGCTCTCTGGAAATAGTGAGAAGCTCGCCAGAAGCGGCGATTTCTCGCATCAATGCCTTGGTTTCGGGCGCGATGGAAAAGCCGAGATAATTGAATCGAGCCGCAAAACGCGCCACACGTAGCACTCGAAGTGGATCTTCCTTGAATGCCCCGGTAACGTGCCGGAGTGTTTTATTCGCCAAATCAACTTGACCCTTGTAGGGGTCGATCAGATTCCCTGCTTGATCTTGTGCTATGGCATTGATGGTGAGGTCGCGACGAGCGAGATCCTCTTCGAGTGTTACCTCGGTAGAGAAATGACATTCAAAGCCGTGATAGCCTTTGCCTGTTTTCCGCTCGGTTCTCGCCAGTGCGTATTCCTCTTTCGTTTCAGGGTGAAGGAATACGGGAAAATCTTTACCTACGGCGTGATAGCCGGCACTGAGGAGTTCCTCTGGGCGCGCGCCCACAACCACCCAGTCGCGTTCGTGCACCGGAAGGCCCAATAGCTGATCGCGGACAGCGCCGCCCACCAAATACGTTTTCATCCCTGCAGTTTAGGGCGTATTGCTGTTCGCGACTAGCCTTGGCAGGGTCGAATGATTTTAGCTTGGTCGGGGTCAAACGAGGCGCGTCTCTCTGTGCCGAGGACCCGCTTTTAGTCTGAGTTTGTTTAGCGTACAGGCGGTTCAGACAAGCAGTGGTTTACCCTTTTTGCATGGGCACCGGAAATAACGGTCGTTGGTTAAATCATATAAGGTGAGGGCTCCGCCCCAAACGCAGCCTGTATCCAAAGCGATTGCGTGCGAAACGCCCGTTTGACCCTCGAGTGCGGCCCAATGACCAAAAATCAGTTTGTGATTCTCCGGCAGGCGATGCTCGTGCTTAAACCAAGCGTCCACGGGTTCGTGAATTCCAGTATCCGTATTAAGCAGGGTTTCACTGCTGGGTTTGGGGCCTTTACTGGTTAGGTCGAGGTGACCAGTAGGCGTGCAAAAACGCATGCGTGTGAAGGCGTTTGTTATCGATCGTAAACGGGTCGTTCCGTTCTGTTCTTCGTTGAAATAGTTTGGCGTGTTGCCATACATATTTTTAAAAAACTTCTTTGCCTTGGCGCTTGAAATCACGGCTTCGACTTCTTTTGCATAGCTTTGGGCTTCCAGCAGTGTCCAGTTGGGTGGTATCCCCGCGTGCG
>JAUHWV010000143.1 GCA_030427335.1 Gammaproteobacteria bacterium
ACGATAACCGCCGGTTAACTGATCCAAATCGCGCCGAGGCAGCATAGGGCTTGTCTCTACCGAATGATACGGCTGCTCACAATACGCCAACATGCGTCGGATCTTCTCTGCAAAAGGGGACAATGGATAGTGGTGCAAAATTGGTTTCATCATAGCCTCATTTCGTTATCGATTTTTATACGCGCAGGAGCGGTGAACTAGACTTTTATTTCCACTCAAAATTACTGTATAAATATACAGTTAAATTTATACATCTGCCCCTAAGTATGCCCTATTGCGAACTCGCTTGTATGAGCAATTACAGCTTTTTACGCGGCGCCTCTCACCCAGAGGAACTGGTCGAGCGCGCAGCGGAATTGGGTTATGGCGCCATCGCCATCACCGATGAATGCTCATTAGCCGGTGTCGTCAAAGCACACGTACAAGCCAAAGCCTGCGGAATTAAATTAATCATTGGCTCCGAATTCACCACTCAAGAAGGTGTTCGAATCATTGCCTTAGTACCGAACCGAAAAGCCTATTCGGAACTCTCTAGCCTAATCAGCCGAGCGCGACGACGGGCTGAGAAAGGCCATTATGAAGTTCATTTGACCGACATTATCTTCCACTTAAAAAGTGCCTTACTTGTATGGTTGCCTAACCAGCTGGACCAAACCGAAGCAGCCTTTGGGCTCACCTTGAGCAAACGCTTCAAAGATCGCCTCTGGCTCGGATTTCGCCATTTGCTTGCGGGTGAAACACGCCAGCAGTTTAAACGCTTCGAAGAAGCCAGCGAATCCTTGAATATCCCCATGCTCGCATGTGGTGACGTGCGAATGCATGCCCCGCATCGCAAATCACTGCACGATGCCCTAACCGCTCTTTACCACAAAACACAGATCGACCGCCTTGGCACGCTACGCTTGGGGAACAGTCAGCAGCATTTAAGGCCGCTGGAATTAATTAGCGCCCTCTACCCCGAGGCCTTAATCCACAACACTGAAGTCGTGGCTAACCAGTGCCAATTCTCTCTAGACGAATTGCGATATGAATACCCCCAAGAGATTGTTCCGGAGGGCTATAGCGCAAGCGAGTACTTACGTTTAGAGGTATACAAAGGGGTCGATCAACGCTGGCCTGAAGGCCCCAGTAAATCGGTGCAGGAACGAATAGAAAAAGAACTCACACTGATTGCCCAACTGTCATACGAACATTATTTTTTAACCGTATACGATATCGTCAACTTCGCAAAATCACGCCGGATACTGTGCCAAGGCAGAGGATCTGCTGCCAACTCCGTGGTCTGTTATTGCTTGGGCATTACCGAAGTATCGCCCGACCATATCGACTTACTCTTCGAACGATTCATCTCTCAAGAGCGCGATGAACCACCCGATATCGACGTCGATTTTGAACATGAGCGGCGTGAAGAAGTCATCCAGTACATTTACCAAAAGTACTCGCGCCGACGCGCGGCTCTTGCTGCCACGGTAATTACCTATCGAACACGTAGCGCCATTCGAGACATCGGCCGTGCCATGGGTTTTGATGCCGCGTTTATCGAGCAGTTAAGCCAATCCATCGCCTGGTGGGACAAGCGCTCCGAGCTCGAGAAACGCTTTGCCGAGCAGGGTGTCAAAAACGGGCAGCAGCAAGCCTTGCACTTCAATCGCTTAGTGAATGAAATCCTCGGTTTCCCACGTCACCTATCACAGCACGTAGGTGGTTTCGTTATCAGCTCAGGCCCCATCTCACAGCTGGTACCGATTGAAAACGCCAGCATGCCTGACCGCACGGTTATCCAATGGGACAAAGACGATATCGAGGCCTTAGGTTTATTGAAAGTAGATGTCTTGGCCCTAGGAATGCTTTCTGCGATCCGTAAGTCATTAGACTTGATCGCGAGCTACCAGCCCACCATAGAGGGGCTGCGCTCAATACCACAAGACGACGCCAGCACTTACCAAATGCTACAGCAAGGTGACAGTTTAGGGGTCTTTCAAATCGAATCACGAGCGCAGATGGCCATGCTACCGCGCCTGAAGCCAGCCTGTTTTTACGATTTGGTTATCGAAATCGCCATCGTTCGACCAGGACCAATTCAAGGGGAAATGGTGCACCCTTACCTGCGCCGACGCGAGGGTTTAGAACCCATTACCTTTCCAAACGAAGCCATTAAAAATGTCTTGAAACGCACCCTGGGCGTGCCGATCTTCCAAGAGCAGGTCATTCGCCTTGCAATGGTAGCCGCAGGATTTAGCGGCGGTGAAGCCGATCAGCTACGCCGAGCCATTACCAACTGGGGCAAAAACAGCAAGTTGCTTACTTTTGAGCACAAACTCATTCAAGGGATGTTAGCCAATGGGTACGACGAAGCTTTCGCAAACCGGCTGTTTGATCAAATCAAAGGCTTTGGCGGTTACGGTTTCCCCGAGTCACACTCAGCCAGCTTCGCCTTACTTGCCTACGCGTCTGCGTGGTTAAAACGGCATCACCCCGCCGCCTTTTATGTCGGTATTCTGAATAGCCAACCGATGGGATTTTATAGCCCATCGCAACTCATCCAAGACGCTGTGCGTCACAACATCAGAATCGAACCGATTGATATCAATCACAGCCAGTGGGATCACCAACTGGTAGCACATGACTACCGCGAGCAACCCAACACCATTCGCCTTGGCCTACGTCTGGTCAAAGGACTCACCGAGCAAAGTGCGAAGCGTGTAGTAGAGGAGCGCACTCTGAGTGGGCCTTATCAAAATATCGCCGCGCTTCGAAAACGTGCAGCACTTCCCAAGCTTGACCTCGAAAACCTAGCCGCTGCGGATGCGCTGCACAGCATCAGTGGCGACCGCCACCAATCGCAATGGCAAGTGTTATCTTTACCCGAACATAAACCTTTACTTGCGAGTTTGGATGCCGAATACCACCATCAGACTGAAAACACCGGTATTGAAGCACCCAGCATTGCAGAGAATGTCTTAGCGGATTACAGCACGACGGGGCTGACACTGCGTGAGCACCCCTTATCGTTACTGCGCGAGGAATGGCCCTTCAAGCGCTGTACAACCCAAAGGGAAACGCTAACACTGCCATCTCAGCGGTTTGTTCGTGTCGCGGGCTTAGTGACCTGTAAGCAGCGCCCCGGCACGGCATCGGGTGTCATTTTTTTAACCTTAGAAGACGAAACAGGCAATCACAATATTGTGGTCTGGCCCAAGTTACAGGAGCGCTGTCGGCAAGCCCTTATGAATGCGCGCCTCTTGGTGGTGAAAGGCACTCTCGAACGCAGAGACAATGTAAGCCATATTATTGCGGGTGACTTAGAGGATTACACGCATCGACTGGCCGATTTAGCAGTCAAGGCCCGCTCGTATCGATAGCATGGTAGCTTGCCTTAACGAGTTTGTTTTATGGTGGCCCCTACATTATTCTTCCTACTCGTTTTAGGAGGCCAAATGTCAAACGAAGCTCGCAACGCCATGCCATACGATGATCCCTTCCTCTTGAGCAGCCAACTCAGCGAAGAGGAGCGAATGATTCAACACACGGCGCGCTCTTATTGCCAAGATAAACTCGCACCTCGTGTTGTGGCCGGTTTTCGTAACGAGCAAACTGACATAGCCATCTTTAAAGAGATGGGGCAACTCGGGCTACTCGGAGCCACCATCCCCTCTGAATACGGCGGCGCCGGTCTTAACTATGTAAGTTATGGTTTGATCGCTCATGAAGTTGAATCTATAGATTCCGGCTTTCGCTCAATGATGAGTGTGCAATCCTCTCTGGTTATGCTCCCGATCTATGAATTCGGAAGCGAGGACCAGCGTCAAAGATATCTACCCAAGCTCGCGAGCGGTGATTTTATAGGGTGCTTCGGCTTAACCGAACCCAATCACGGGTCTGACCCCAACAGCATGGAATCGCGGGCCCGTAAAGTAGACGGCGGTTATCGCTTAAGCGGCAGCAAAATGTGGATTACCAACTCACCCATCGCGGATGTCTTCGTTGTGTGGGCAAAAGACGATGAAGGTGATATTCGCGGTTTCATTCTTGAAAAAGGCTGGGAAGGGCTGAGCGCACCCGCAATTCACGGTAAGGTCGGCCTGCGCGCATCCATCACCGGTGAGATCGTAATGGATGAGGTATTTTGCCCAGAGGCAAATGCATTTCCGAGCATTCGCGGCTTAAAGGGCCCCTTCACCTGCCTGAACAGCGCACGTTACGGCATTGCATGGGGTGCACTGGGTGCGGCGCAAGATTGTTACAGCCGCGCAAGGCAGTACGTGCTCGATCGCAAACAGTTTGGTAAGCCACTGGCGGCCAACCAGCTCATTCAGAAAAAACTGGCCGATATGGTCACCGAAATTAGCCTCGGGCTACAAGGTTGTCTGCGTTTAGGGCGCATGAAAGACGACGGCAGTGCGTCACTCGAGTTAACCTCGATCATGAAGCGAAATTCTTGCGGTAAAGCGCTTGAAATCGCTCGTCTTGCGCGCGACATGATGGGCGGCAATGGTATCAGCGATGAGTATGGTGTCGCTCGTCATTTAGTGAATCTCGAGGTGGTCAATACCTATGAGGGAACGCACGATATCCACGCCTTAATCATTGGCCGCTCATTAACGGGCTTGGCTGCGTTTTAGAGCCTGAATCGCTGCATTGCGCAGGTTCGCGCAACACCCATACTAGCGCAGATAGATTAATTGAACTGCATCCTAAACGTCATTTAAAGGGTGTCATATATCGAGAGCACGGCTTACCATGGAGCCAAGGCGGCCTTTAGTACCGGCCTTACCTCGCGAACGTTTCGGAAGATAGTAGGTAAGCGGCGGCCCCATCACGGCCTGTGAGCAAAGTGAACGATCAAATAAAGGGACTCGACCGCCAAACTCAGACCATAGGCGCGCTGCGAACTAACAAGATATGCATCCCATACTAAAAATCGCGCTCAAACTCGCAGTCTTCTTCTTAACGCTGCTCCTCGTGACGCGTTTATTAGGCTGGTTTACGCTGGATCAGATAGAGCTGTGGTTTACCGAAGCCCAAAACCAACCTATATCTTGGCTCGTCTCGATTGTTGTTGGGCTGATGCTCCTCGATTTATTGTTCTCTATTCCTACCATTTGGGTATCTATATTTGCGGGGTTCTTTCTGGGCTTTGGTGCCGGATTTACAGCGGTGTTGTTTGGCCTAACGCTTGCCGCCGTCTGCGCGTACGAGATCAGCACCCGTTGGGGGGAACCCCTACTGAATAGACTCATGCCGGTTTCACAAGAGCGGCGCCGACTGCATGATGATTTTCTAGAATATGGCGCGCTTATGATATTACTGAGCCGCTCGGCGCCAATGCTTCCCGAGATCAGTTATTGCCTTGCAGGCTTGTCAAAAATGCCCAGAGCACGGTTTATGCTTTACTTCTTTATGGGGCATGTACCTTACGCTCTGATTACGACTTACGCGGGTTCCCAAAGTGCATTGGATACACCTTACCCTGCTCTGGTGGGGCTTTTGGCCATTTACGCGATTCTCTGGAGCGGCGCTTGGTATTTGCGGCATCGAGTTAGATGACATGTTCCATCAGGCGCCAGCCTCACGGGTCTAACCTTGGCTTAACCTATGCGGATGAGCCCAACCCAAGCTAAAAACAAAGACCTAGATGTCATCTGGTTTACCGAGGCTGACTCGCTGACTCGCTGACTCGCTGACTCCTGACTGGCGGCTGGCGGCTGGCGGCTGGCGGCTGGCGGCTGGCGGCTGGCGGCTGGCGGCTGGCGGCTGGCGGCTGGCGGCTGGCGGCTGG
>JAUHWV010000144.1 GCA_030427335.1 Gammaproteobacteria bacterium
TCATCAAACCACAGGGCTTTCCCTGCAATAATCTAAAAGTATATGGCCTTCATTACGAAGGCGACAAGGTCGGAATTTTGCTCTAGCCTTGACTCAGGCTGACTGTGGGCGAGCTATGCTTCCCCATAAAAACCTCAGTAAGAGGCGTCCGAGCAGCGCTGCGCCTGAGCGGGGCTAGATGTCGAGTATGCGATCATCAAAACCACGATAATCGAGCGTAAGCTCCATAGCCTGGTGCAGTTTGCCTGCTTCTTCAAAGGTTCCTCCGCGCACAGCAAACCCGCGACGCGTATAAAAGTTTATCGAATCAACCTGGGCGTGAAGATAGAGTTTGGGAAGCCCCATTTTTTGCGCATCTCGCTTAATAAAATCCAAGAGCTGGCTGCCAATGGAGGCGTTACGGTAATCGCTCAACACTGAGATTCGACCGATGCGACCGTCACTCAACAGTCTCGCGGTCCCTACCGCTTTGTTATCGACTACGGCGAGATAATGAGACGCACTTTCGTCCAGGTTGTCGAGTTCAATCAGTTCGGGAATACCCTGTTCGTCTACGAATACGCGTTTGCGTATCTCTGAACAAGTGGCACCACGCTCGCTCCAGCTTACGCGCTCGATTCGAGCTGCGATTGTCAATCTAGCGTTTTCTTCCATGTGCTAAAAATACTTGGAAATAAGGATAAGGTAAGTCACTTTCGTAAACTCCCTCACATTTATTTTGCGCCTAAACATCGCGGGCCAAGGCAACCGCGCAGCCAATGTAATTGCTCGGCTGCAGTGCTTTTAATTCCGCTTTCACATTTTCGGGCAGCTCTAGGGTGTCGATAAACTCAGAGATCGCCTGGCCATCAATTTGCTTACCTCGTGTAAGCTCTTTGAGTTTTTCATAGGGTTTTTCAATTCCATATCGGCGCATCACCGTTTGAATCGGCTCCGCCAGTACCTCCCATGCACGATCCAGATCGGCTGCGATGACGGACTTATTAACCTCAAGTTTGCCCAAGCCCTTGAGTGTCGCGGCCAAAGCAATCGACGTGTAGGCAAAGCCAACACCCATGTTGCGCAGTACGGTGCTGTCGGTCAAATCCCGCTGCCATCGGCTTACAGGAAGCTTCTGGGCCATGTGAGCGAAGATGGCATTGGCCAACCCCAGGTTGCCCTCGGAGTTTTCAAAATCAATCGGGTTTACCTTGTGCGGCATTGTCGAGGAACCGATTTCCCCAGCGACGGTTTTCTGCTTGAAGTAACCGTTAGAGATGTAGGCCCAGATGTCGCGATCAAGATCTAAGATGATAGTGTTAAAGCGTGCGATCGCGTCGAACAGCTCTGCCATGTAGTCGTGCGGTTCGATCTGCGTGGTGTGGGAATTCCAAACCAAACCGAGACTCTCGACAAAGGATTTCGATATGGCCGGCCAGTCTAGGGTCGGATAGGCACTCAAATGTGCGTTGTAGTTGCCGACCGCGCCATTGAACTTGCCCAGTATTTCCACATCCTGAATCAGTTTTTGCTGTCTCTGGAGGCGTTTGAGAACGTTAGTAAATTCTTTGCCCAAGGTCGTCGGTGAAGCCGTTTGCCCATGGGTTCTGGAAAGCATGGAGAGATCCGCGTTCGCGAGCGCCAGAGCCTCGATCGCATCCATTACTGCGCACTGCTCTGGAATTAAAACCTCGGCCAAACCGTCTTTCAGCATCAATGCGTGGGATAGATTGTTGATGTCCTCTGATGTACAGGCAAAATGCACAAATTCACTCGCAGCGTCTAGTGTAGGGCGCTCACCCAATTTGGCTTTGATAAAGTACTCTACGGCTTTGACGTCATGGTTTGTGGTCGCCTCGGTATCTTTGATTTGTTGCGCGTCTGCCAGAGAAAATTCGGTGACGATGTTGTTTAGGTAAGCCTGATCGGAATCCGAAAAAACTGGCACCTCAGGTATCCCACTGTTTGCAGACAGGGCTTGTAGCCATCGAACCTCAACCAAAACGCGTCGTTTTATCAGTCCATATTCACTAAAAACCTCGCCATAGCTAGACGTCTTCGAGTGGTACCGACCATCGATGGGGGTTACGGCGGTGAGTTTCGTTAATTGCATTGTGGTTCCTTAATGAGTTTCAGGGCGATTCGAGAGCACGTTAGCTGTCTGCACGATCTTCTTTCGATTAAATAATAGTTTCCAACGTTGCCCACCGAGCTGACGCCATAAAAAAGCGGAGCGAATTCCGGCGAGCAACAGGGCGCGGATCTGATCTGCGTAAATCTCTTGCGACAGGTACTGACTATTCCCCGACACTTTGATACGAAAACTGAGTTGGCTCAGGGTATCTTGATAGATACCCGCCAAATTGTGGCACAGTGACTTAGGGTCGTCGCTGAAATGCTCTGCTTTAAAGGCGGTGTGCTCTAAGCGCGAGCGCACTTGCTTTTGCATGGCGGCATCCGCTGCGAATTTACGTTCTAGGTGCATTATACCGAACGCGTATCGCATAGTGGCCTGGTACTGCGCATCCGGATTTTTTCCGAACGCGTCGGCAATGGTCGAGAGTCCTAGCTTGGCACCCGCGACCCCACCATAAATCATTTCAACGCTCGTGGCCTCAAACTGGAACAAAGAGTGAATTGAGGATCGGAAGAACGTCTGAGGACATTCCCCATTCACCGCAACGCGATCCACCAAACGGGCACTTTGGAAAACGCCTGCTAGAGCAACGACCTGATTATCTAAACTCATGCCGCGACCTCAATGACGCCACCGCCGAGACAGCGGTCATCAAGGTAAAAAACGGCAGACTGACCGGGCGTGATCGCTCGTTGCGGCTTGTCGAAGTGAACTCGCAACTCGCCATCGCGTTCACTAACAGTACACTGCTGGTCTGCTTGGCGGTACCGAATCTTAGCGCCACACTGAAAGTCGGGAGCCGGTGAGTTGCCGCTGATCCAAAATGGCGACCTTACTTTCATGGTTCTCTTGAAGAGCAGGGGATTATTGTTTCCCTGTGCGACCACTAATCTATTTTGCTCTAGGTCCTTTTCGATAACATACCACGGTGACTCATCGAAATCTTTTGTGCCGCCTATACCGAGCCCCTGGCGCTGTCCGATAGTGTGATACATCAAACCTTGGTGGGTTCCGAGTTCGACGCCTGTGTCGGTAACAATCGCTCCGGGCTGCGCCGGTAAGTAAGTGGACAAAAAATCTGAAAAGCGCCGCTCACCGATGAAACAGATGCCGGTTGAATCTTTCTTATTAAATGTGGGCAATCCGACTTGCTCGGCGATGTCGCGCACCTCGGTTTTTGGGAGTTCACCGAGCGGGAAAAGTGTTTTGCTAAGGGCGTCGTGCGACACGGCGTGCAAGAAATAACTCTGGTCTTTGTTCGGATCGAGGCCTTTCAACAAGGTTGCGGTGCCATTGCTGGATAGGCCGCGTCGGGCATAGTGCCCTGTGGCAATATAATCGGCCCCCAAGTTGAGCGCATACTCCAAAAATGCTTTGAATTTGATCTCTTTATTGCAAAGGATATCCGGATTTGGTGTCCGCCCTGAGCGATACTCAGTCAAAAAATATTCGAATACACGGTCCCAATATTCTCGAGCAAAGTTTGCGCCATGCAGCACGATACCAAGCTCCGCGGCAACAGCAGAGGCGTCGGCGAAATCTTGCATCGCCGTGCAGTACTCTGTGTCGTCGTCTTCATCCCAGTTCTTCATGAACAGGGCTTCAACGTCGTAGCCCTCCCGCAGGAGCAAGTAGGCTGCGACTGAGGAGTCAACCCCGCCAGACAAGCCCACAATGACTTTTTTGCCTTTCTTCATACCGTTGCTATCAGGTTTAGTGAATGGATTTGGCCGGCGCGATGACGCTTAACTGCATCCAGTACCATAGGGCTGCGTAGTTTATCAGATTGCGCGCAAAGTTGATCGTAGTTAAGCCAGTGAATCGCGTGTATGTCAGAATCCAGCGTGGCACTCGGATCGTGCCCAACAATTTCAGCTAGTAGCGTGACCCTGAGGTAAGTCATTGGACGCTCTGGTGGGCTGTATAGACCCATACTGATAAAGCCCGTCGGGCTCACTGAGTAGCCTGTTTCCTCGCGGGTCTCTCGAATGCCCCCCTCGATGATGCTCTCGCCAGGTTCAAGATGTCCAGCGGGCTGATTCAAGACCATGCGGCCGGTGACTTTATCTTTTTCTTCCACGAGCAAATAACGATCCTCGCTGTACACGACGCAAGCCGTCGTGAGCCTTAGGTTCTCTATCACGATTTGGTCCTCGTTTTGTGCGCTCGTTTGGCCCCGCTATGCGAAGCGACTCCAGTTGTCGATTTGGAAGCCTTGTGTTGTCTCGTGTCGATTCTCGGACTCGCGTTCGCTCTGCCTTCAGACTTTGCCCTAGAGCGTGAAGCGGTTTTTGTCCCGCCTGCATTCACTTGCTTGCGCTGCGGTGGCTGCGGTACGAGCGCCGAAGGTAGTGCGACGCTCCGGTATTCGCCAGGCTGCAACTCGCCCAAGCTAAAGTCACCGACCCGGTGACGCACGAGGCGTAAGGTAGGATGCCCAACGGTCGCTGTCATGCGCCTTATCTGACGATTACGACCTTCTTGAATTTGAATGTTGAGCCAGGTAGTCGGTATGTTGGCTCGATAGCGAATCGGCGGTGATCGCTCCCAAACGGCCGGCGGACTGATGATATCCACGCGTGCGGGAAGGGTAGGCCCATCCTTTAACAACACACCTCGACGGAGCGTTTCTAACGCTTGATTCTGCGGGAGGCCCTCTACCTGAACCCAGTATTGCTTCCACACCTTTTTTTTTGGCTCGGTTAAACTAGCCTGGACACGTCCGTCATTCGTCAGAATCAGCAAGCCCTCTGAGTCCGAATCCAGGCGCCCAGCGACTCGATACCCGGGAGCAGAGAGCACGGTGCTAAGGCCCACTTTTTGTCCCTCTGCGCTAAATTGCGACAGAACATTCATGGGTTTATTGACTAAAATAAGAGAATCCATAGGCGGGATATGTTACCATTTCTCGAATATCGAGTTTCGTTTTTGTTCAAAAGTCCATGGAGTTAGCAATGAGCTACAAACACATTCAGGTACCCTCTCAAGGGCAGGCAATCACAGTCAACGAAGACCACAGCCTGAACGTCCCTAACAACCCCATTATTCCCTACATCGAAGGCGATGGTATCGGTGTCGACATTAGCCCCGTTATGATCGACGTTGTTGATGCGGCGGTAGAAAAAGCCTACGGCGGCACCAAAAAGATTTCTTGGATGGAAATCTACACCGGCGAGAAAGCAGCGGAGTTGTACGAAGGTGATTGGTTCCCTGAAGAAACTCTGGATGCCATCAAGGCATACTCAGTCGCGATTAAAGGTCCTTTGACCACGCCCGTGGGCGGTGGCTTCCGTTCGTTGAACGTGGCGCTTCGTCAAGAGCTCGACCTTTACACATGCTTACGCCCTGTGCGTTGGTTCGAGGGCGTGCCTTCGCCAGTTAAAGATCCGGGCGCATGTAACATGGTCATCTTCCGTGAAAACTCAGAAGATATCTACGCGGGCGTCGAGTACCAAGCGGGCACACCTGAAGCTGAAAAAATCGTCGATTTTCTGCTAAACGAAATGGGCGTAACTAAGATTCGCTTCCCGCAGAACGTGGGTATCGGCATCAAGCCCGTGTCGAAAGAAGGCACCGAGCGCTTGGTCCGTAAAGCGATCCAGTACGCAATCGACCAGGATCTTCCGTCTGTGACTCTGGTTCACAAA
>JAUHWV010000145.1 GCA_030427335.1 Gammaproteobacteria bacterium
GGGCGGTGAGTTGTACGCCTCGGGAACGGCCGGTGAGCGTTTCGCTGTACGAAATAGCGGTGCGCATGCGATTGTCGAAGGCGCGGGAGACCACTGTTGTGAGTACATGACGGGCGGTACGGTTATTGTGTTGGGTAAGGCGGGCGTTAACTTTGGTGCTGGCATGACCGGCGGATTTGCCTACGTCTTAGATGAAGATCGTTCTTTTATCGATCGCTACAACAGTGAATTGGTGGAGATTTGCCGCATTAGCTCGGAGTATATGGAAGCCTATAGGCACCATTTGCGTGAGCGTGTGAAAGATCATCATCGTGAGACTCAGTCCGAGTGGGCCGCGCATATTTTGGATAACTTCGAAGACTTTATCGGCAAGTTCTGGTTGGTTAAACCCAAGGCCGCTGATTTAGGCACTTTGTTATCGCGTCTGCGCGATACGGATTAGTTGGAGGCAGAGTAATGGGCAGTCGTGCAAGCAACAACTTTCAGTTCATCGACGTTGGCCGTAATGATCCGAACAAACGAGATATCGCCAACCGAAAAACACAGTACGTCGAGATCTACGATCAATTTACCGAGACTCAGGTAGAAAATCAGGCCGATCGGTGTTTGTCCTGCGGTAATCCCTACTGTGAGTGGAAATGCCCCGTTCACAACTTTATTCCGAATTGGCTCAAGCTGGTGTCAGAAGGTCAGCTGTTTGAGGCGGCGGAGCTGAGCCATCAAACCAATACGCTACCGGAAGTGTGTGGTCGCGTCTGTCCGCAAGATCGCCTATGCGAAGGCGCATGTACCTTGAATGATGGCTTTGGCGCTGTGACGATAGGCGCTACCGAAAAGTACATTACCGATACGGCTCTGGCCATGGGCTGGCGTCCTGATTTATCGGATGTGGTCGCTACCGGTAAGAGAGTCGCCATTATTGGCGCAGGCCCAGCTGGCCTAGGATGCGCCGATGTTTTGACCCGAGCCGGGGTGAAAGCGGTTGTATTTGACCGCTATCCTGAGATTGGTGGACTGCTTACCTTCGGTATTCCCGAGTTTAAGCTTGAGAAAGACGTGATGGTTCGGCGTAGAGAAGTTTTTGAAGGAATGGGGATCGAGTTCAAGCTCAATACAGAAGTGGGCAAGGATGTCACCATTGATACGCTTTTAGCCGATTACGATGCCGTTTTTCTGGGGATGGGCACATATAAAGCAATGAATGGCGGCTTCCCTGGCGAATCAGCACAGGGGGTGTACAAAGCACTCGACTACCTTATCGGAAACGTAAATAACAATCGTGGTTACGCACAAGACAGCTCGGCCTTCATTAATTTGAAAGGTAAGAAGGTGGTTGTGCTCGGTGGCGGTGATACCGCAATGGACTGTGTCCGCACCGCCGTGCGTCAAGGCGCGAAAGAAGTGATCTGCGCTTACCGTCGAGACGAGCAAAATATGCCGGGCTCTCGTAAAGAAGTACAAAACGCGAGAGAGGAAGGTATTCAATTCCTGTTTAACCGCCAGCCTATTGAAGTTGTTGAGTCCGACGGTGTCGCCACAGGTGTGCGTATGGTTGAAACGGCCTTGGGCGCGCCAGGCCCAGACGGCCGGCGCCGTCCAGAGCCTATTGAAAGCAGTGAGCAAGTACTTGAGGCGGATGCGGTTATCGTTGCTTTTGGTTTTCAGCCCTCGCCCGCCGATTGGTTTAGTGAGGCTAACGTTGAGCTGAACGATTGGAACGGCGTGGTAGCCGAGGAATTCCAAGCCTACAAGTTCCAAACCACGAACCCAAAAATATTTGCGGGTGGTGACATGGTGCGAGGTAGCGACCTCGTTGTTACCGCGATCTGGGAAGGCCGCCAAGCAGCTGAAGGCATTCTCGACTACTTGAACGTGTAGTTGAAACGATAAGGGAACAGTGTGTCAAATTTGAAGAATGATCGTTTTTTACGCGCCTTGCTCAAGCAGCCTGTTGATCGCACTCCCGTTTGGATGATGCGCCAGGCAGGCCGATATTTACCCGAATACCGTGCCACAAGAGAGCAGGCTGGATCGTTCCTCGATTTGTGTAAAAACACGGAGCTGGCTTGCGAAGTGACCATGCAGCCCTTGCGTCGATACCCGATGGATGCCGCTATATTGTTCTCAGATATCCTCACCATCCCCGACGCGCTGGGTTTGGGGCTCTACTTTGAAGCAGGTGAAGGCCCCAGATTTCATAAAACGGTTCGTACTGAAGCCGACCTTCAAGGCCTCAACGCGTTTAAGGCTGAAGATGATTTGGCTTATGTTATGGATGCGGTTAAGGCTATCAGGTCAGAGTTGAATGGTTCTATACCTTTGATCGGCTTCTCAGGCAGCCCATGGACGCTGGCTACCTATATGATTGAAGGCGGTAGCAGTAAAGACTTCGCTCGGGTCAAAGGTATGGCCTATGACCAACCGGAGCTGATGCACCAATTACTTGCTCTGCTGGCGGACGCTGTTGCCGATTACTTGTCGGCTCAGATTCGAGCGGGCGCTCAAGCTGTGCAGATTTTTGACACCTGGGGCGGTAGCCTAAGCGCTGAGGCCTATAAGGTCTTCTCTCTTAAATACATGCAGCGGATCATCGCCCAGCTCCCTAAAGAATCCGATGGCCGAACGGTACCGGTAATTGTGTTTACCAAAAACGGTGGACAGTGGTTGTCGTCTATCGCTGATTGCGGTGCACACTGCGTCGGCTTGGATTGGACCACCGATATTGGCACGGCGCGTCACCAAATTGGCTCTAAAGTAGCCCTACAAGGGAACATGGATCCAGCCATTCTCTACGCGAGCCCTAAGCGAATCAGAGAAGAAGTAGCAACGATTCTAGAAAGTTTTGGGCACGGCTCTGGTCACGTATTTAACTTGGGCCACGGCGTAACGCCAGGTGTTGATCCTGATCACGTTAAGGCTTTTGTCGAAGCCGTAGTTGAGTTGTCGCCGGCCTATCATCAAGCGGTTTCTAAAGCGTAAGCGCTGTCTCGAGAGGGTCCGATTTCTGGAATCTGACCCAACAGGTGTTTCACGATTCGGCTCTGGTGCGGGTCAGCCTCGCAGAGTCTGATCCAACAGGCGGTTCACGATTCAGCCACCACGCAGGTCACATTAAAAAAGCCTGACCCGCTTGTCTGAGATATTCTAATCCGCCTCGCGTCGTGGTCTATTTACGCGGAACGCTTCAAGGCCATCCATGGCAGGCTCGCGAGGCACCAAAAACGTTAACTCTAGTTGAATTTGTGATCCATCTCGAGCGCCGGCGATTCCGATGAGGGCCTGCCGACGATTTTCGCAGGTACGCCGGCAACGGTAACATGTGGCGGTACGTCTTCAAGAACAACGGATCCTGCACCGATTTTTGCGCCCTCGCCCACTTTGATGTTGCCTAAAATCTTGGCGCCAGCACTAATCAAAACACCATCGGCGATTTTAGGGTGTCGATCGCCTTCTTCTTTACCCGTACCGCCCAGCGTTACCGACTGCAGTATGGAGACATTGTTTCCTACTACCGCTGTTTCACCAATGACGAGACCTGTGGCGTGATCGAGTAAAATACCGTGTCCCATCTTGGCCGCAGGATGGATGTCTACATCAAACTCGCTCGACATCCGATTCTGAAAAAAGAGCGCGAGAGAATGTCGCCCCTGCCGCCAGAGCCAGTTTGCGACTCGTTGCGTTTGGAGTGCATGAAAGCCTTTAAAATTGAGAAAAGGGAGTGAAAGCTCGTGGCATGCAGAATCGCGTTCCTCAACTGCGAGTAAATCGGCCCGCACGGCGACCCCTAGGTCAGGCTCCGCATTGAAGGCTTGCATAATGACTTCGCGTAAAAGAAGCGCGTGCACCGTTGGGCTGTCCAGCTTGCTGGCTAGATGGAAGCTCAGTGCGCACTCCAGTTCGGCGTGATTCAAGATGGTGGCATGGAAAAAGCTGGCCAGAATAGGCTCTTTAGCCGCTTCTCTAGCGGCCTCTTCTCTGATTCTTTGCCAGACGGGATCAAGTGTTTGGCTCATGCTGCCTCCAAATTTAGGCGGACACTCTAACGCACTTAAACGCTGACGTCACGGGCGTCGCTCGTGACTTGCCATAGGGTATGCCCACTGGCACGGTATTTTTCTTCAAAACGCGTTACGGCACGATCTACTTCAAGCGCTCGAATCTGCGTCGGTCGGTTTGACAACATTAAGGCGCGCTCAAATTCGCGGGCATAGATCTCCCAGTTTGTTCTGAGTTCTATGCGCGAGCTGATACGCAGCATCGAGCGAAACGCGGCATTCCCATGGACTCGGCGTTTAATGTGCTGAGATTTAGGCCAGGGGTTTGGGTAAAGCAAAGTGTGCATAGAGGTGTAGTAGCCCTCTTGCGCCATGACTCGCCAAAGGCCTTCACACTCGCCCCTGACTAACATGTAATTTTCGCCCTCTGGCTGCGGTTCCGCCCTTAGTCTGACGGAGGACTGGTCGACGCCGATGACGCAGTAATCGGAGTTCTGCTGTGCAAAATATCGAGTACTAACCCCCGTTCCACTAAAAGAATCTAGCCAAAGTGGTAACTGGGTTTCCGCTACCTTCTGCTTGATTTGCTCGAAGGCCTCATACGTGAAATCTGTGATGGGCGTTTTATCCACCGCTTTTGCGTAGCGATTGATCAACACCTCAAGGTCTTTATGGAGCGAAGTTTGATTACTTGATACGGGCTTCGATACCCCGAATGATTCCACGGTTTGCACTCTTAGATCTTGCTTCTGAGATTTCTAATGATACCGTATTTACTCATCACACGGTTCAACACGCAATCAGGGCGAGTTTTGAAAGAAGATAATAGACCCTACTGGGCAAAGCGACTCCATTTGTGGTTTCGGCACTGGTATACAGAATATTTTTTGCGGCCAGAATGCGCTTCACTGGGGCCTTATCACACAGTGATGAAACCGTGGTATGTCAAAATTTCGGGTCCAAATATCCACATTGGTCATAGTTTAACCGCGATCGGAGAGCCATCTCATCGAGTTGAGCTGGGCGTTTGGGGTCGAGGCCCCGGAGAGGGTACTCTCATCATCGGCGATGCCGCACTTTTGTCACCGGGTGTCCGCATTAGTGCCAGTGATGAAATCCGCATCGGTGATGGTGTCATGATGGCAAATGGGGCCTACGTTACCGATTGTGATTGGCATACGCTGTATGATCGCAACGCACGCGACCCAAATCCACAGCCCGTTCGGATTGGGAACAACGTCTGGATTGGTGATCATGCCATTGTCTTGAAAGGCGTGACGATCGGGGATAACAGCGTCGTGGGAGCGGGTTCCGTCGTTACCAAATCGATCCCCAGCAATGTCGTTGTCGCCGGCAATCCGGCTCAGATCGTTAAGCATCTCGATCCAGAAAAGCCTATGGTTACTCGGCAGGATCACTTCAAAGATCCAGCTGGCGTCATCGAGTTTTTTGACGGAATTGATCGTGTCGTTCTCAAAAAAAATACGACCTGGCGTTGGATTTTAGAGACAGTTTATCCCTCGGTGCGACAGAAAAAATAATGTGGATTCGGCTTTGTCAGTAAGTCCATCAATTCCACAATAATATAACAGTACCGAGTACCGAGTACCGAGTACCGAGTACCGAGTACCGAGTACCGAGTACCGAGTACC
>JAUHWV010000146.1 GCA_030427335.1 Gammaproteobacteria bacterium
GAATTGCCGAGCTGGACGTTGACCGGTTCGAATGGACCGTGTCGCGGACAGCGGAGAATAAATTGGCTCGCTACAAGATTACGGACAAGCACGGATTCACCCATTTCGCATACAACCTGGAAGTTGAGCTCGAGGCGGGATCTCAAATTTACACCCTGGGTCTTAAACCCGCGTTGAAGCTGGCCTGAGATCGCCTATGACGAAGGTGGTTGTTGTAGCTCAGGCAGGGCGTTTTCAGCGTGAAGCGGAGCTTTTGAGTGCCCGATTAAATTGCCCGGTTCATGACTCAGATGCCGTGCCCGAAGCGCATTTTCGTATTTCGGTCGGCGACACCTTGTCGGTGGTTTGTGGGTCGGCGAAAAACGCGTACAACGTGTACGTTGATTTCGACGACATGAGAATCAGGCAAAGAAGACAAGCTGGATCAAAAGACTTACTCGTTCGGGCCTGTGGGTTACATAAGGCGACACACTCCGTAAGCTCGATTGTGGACACAACCGCCGGATTCGGCGCGGATGCATGGGTGCTAGCCGGAACCGGGGTTCAGGTTTGGGCTTACGAGCGTGATAGGTTGATGTATGAGCTGTTGGAAAATGCGCGTAAGCGAACAATGTTTGCAAACGACGCAGCGAGATTGAAGTTTATCCATGGCGACCCCGCTGCGGAGAACCAAGAAGTCGCAGCGGATGTCATCTACATGGATCCTATGTTCTCTGGCGGCTTACGAAAAGCATTATCGACCAAGAACATGATGTTCTTGCAAGAGTGGTTGGGTAGCGACTATTCCTTAGATGATCAGTCTAGGGTATTTCGGTGGGCCTTGAAGCAGGCTAGAAATCGAGTCGTGGTTAAGCGCTCCGACAAGGCAGGATTCATAGATGAGCTTAAACCCACCTTTCAAATTATGGGTAAGACCCATCGATTCGATGTCTATCAGCGGGGCTAAATTAAGGTGAATAAGATTTTTGTACTGGGTGCCCGAACCTCAACAGGGGGGCGGATCATCCAAGCCTTGCAAGCGGAAAGGGAAGGTGTGTTTTCAGATGATCATGCATTAGGCGAATCCGCTTTATTCAATCGCGGATTCGTACTAGATCAACTGCGACGATTCGGTCCTTTTGATACGTTTATTAGTGTTTTGGCGTCGCCACCTGATGATCTTATCTGTGCAGCAGACGCCTTAACTTGTTTAATCGAACAACCGCTGAGGGTGTTGTCGGCGGCGGTTGATCTTTGGGGGGAGAGCGATCGTCGCTTGATCATTATCAACGGGCTTGTCTTGCCCCATGCATGGGCTCAATCCGAGCGCCTGATGCTTGAGCGTCTGCTAGAGCAAGCGCCTCGGGTTCTTTGTGACACAATACCTGCTTTAGAAGTGCGAACCTTAACAGCCCAGGAGGCGATTAAGTCCCCCAATTTGATTTAGCCCCTAGAATGAGTTCAGGTCAGCAAGGTCCTTAAGATGTTGCCGTAAATCTTCGAAAGCTGTGCGGGAGCATCAATGGCGACACATTCATCTACTTGATGGATGGTGGCATTCACTGGGCCCAGCTCGACGACGTCAATGCCATAAGGTGCAATAAAACGGCCGTCACTGGTTCCGCCGCTGGTGCTCAGAACTGGTGTGATAGAGCATACCGATTCAACCGCGGTCACGGCCGCGTTGGTTAATACTCCAGGCTTGGTTAAGAATGGGGGGCCGCTTCGATTCCATTCAATGGTGAAATCCATCGTGTGATCGCGGAGTACCGACTCGATCTCTTGCTCGAGGGTTTGCGCGTCAGTTTCGCTACTGTACCGTAAGTTAAAGTCGATGGTCACGCTGCCGGGAATCACGTTAGTCGCGCCAGTGCCGCCGTTGATGTTTGAAATTTGTAACTGGGTCGCTGGGAAAAATTCGTTGCCCTTGTCCCATTCCCGCTCGATTAAGGACATAAGTAGAGGGATTGCTTTATGGATTGGGTTGTCCGCTAAATGAGGGTAGGCTATGTGTCCTTGTTTGCCTTTTATCGTGAGGCGCCCGCCTTGAGAGCCCCTGCGACCATTCTTTATGACATCCCCGAGTTGGGTCGTGCTCGATGGCTCTCCGATAACGCACCAATTGATGGCTTCGCCTTGGGCGGCCAGCGCTTCAATGACTTTTACCGTGCCATCATGGGCGGGCCCTTCCTCGTCTGAGGTAATCAGGAAGCCGATACGACCCTTGTAATCCGGGTGTTCTTGAATGAAATCCTCACAAGCTGTAACCATAGCGGCCAGACTTGCCTTCATGTCGGCTGCACCACGACCAAATAGATGACCATCGCGAAAGGTGGGGGTGAACGGGGGCGATGACCAGTCGACTTCTGGCCCAGTTGGAACGACGTCGGTGTGCCCAGCGAAAACCAGAGTCGGGCCAGGTGAACCTTCTCGTATCGCCCACAAATTACTCACGGCGCCAAAAGGCATCGAATGGATTTCGAATCCCAAGCGCATAAGCCGCTTTGCAATCAGTTGCTGACAGCCAGCGTCGTCAGGCGTGATCGAGGGGCGCTCGATTAGGTCGCAGCATAACTCCAGAGTTCGATCCATGGTTTCGCCTCAGTTGTGCGCGTGAAGTTCTTCGTTTAGGGCAATCGCACTTTTATTCGTTAGGCACTCGATTGTGCCCGTTTGTGAATTCCTTCTGAACAGTAAATCGGATTTGCCGGCTAACTCGCGTGCCTTAATTACTTCGACCATGTTACCTAAGTTGTCTAACACGGTGACTCGGCTTCCCGCCGTGACGAATAAGCCGCTTTCAATTGTGCAGCGATCTCCGAGGGGTATGCCGGTACCCGCGTTCGCCCCAATCAGGCATCCCTGACCGACGCTAATAACGACGCTGTTACCGCCCGATAAAGTGCCGAGTGTTGAGGCGCTACCGCCAAGATCAGAACCTGCTCCCACCATAACGCCCGCTGATATTCGCCCTTCAATCATGCCAGGACCTTCTGTTCCGGCATTGAAGTTGATGAAGCCCTCGTGCATGACCGTAGTGCCTTCACCGAGATACGCACCCAGGCGAACTCGCGCCGTATGAGCAATCCTCACGCCGCTGGGTACGACATAGTTTGTCATTTTGGGGAATTTATCGACGCAGCTGACTTCCAGAATGCGGCCTTCAACGCGCGCTTTCAGTTGTCTGGTTGGCAGTTCATTCAGATCTATAGCACCTTCGTTCGTCCAGGCGACGTTGGGCAGCTTGCCAAACAGTCCCTCTAGATTGGTTTCATGCGGCTTTACAAGTCGATGGGAGAGAAGTTGTAATTTTAGATATCCCTCGGGTACGTTCGCAGGAGGTGCGTCTTCAGTTAACACCGTCAGCACACTCGGACGTTCTGAGTTTGCGAACAGCGCCGCGGCATCGGCGATATAACCTAGGTCGTGTGCGTCAAAAACGCTCTCTAGTTCAAGCAGGACCTCCCGAGACAAGACGGTGCTTGATTCAATGTGGCTTAGCGACGCAACCAAATCGGCAGAGGGGTTTAATACGGGTTGAGGAAAAAACACCTCAAGCCACTCACCATTTGAGTTTTGGGTGCCGATGCCTAGGCCCAAGGCGAAATATGACGTACTCATTGGTTGTATTACCTCGATTATGTTTTGCTATTAAAAAGTGATGTGAACTGTGCGTCTGAGAAGCCCACGCTAAGCCCCCTCTCGTGTGAGACCACGGGTCTTTTGATCAGCGTCGGGTGCTCCGCTAAAACGGCGGTTGGATCTTGGTTGAGCCTTGATTTATCTTCGTCCGAGAGCTGTCGGAAGGTCGTGCTGCGCTTATTCACCAAGGTGTCTGCGCCTAATTCGTCGAGCCAAGATTGGATTGTCGGCGCATCGATTCCGTCTGTGCGAAAATCATGGAAGACATAGCTTAGATCGTGTTGCTCAAGCCAGCGACAGGCTTTTTTTACTGTGTCGCATTGCTTGATACCAAAAACGGTTGTCATAAAAGTCACCTATACGCAAAGGCGTAATGATATCAAAGTGAACTCCTCGGGGGCAGTCTAACTAGGGTTTGTGAACTTTCTTGGGGTGCTTTCGTTCCGGATAGCATTCTTTGCACAGCGGGCATACCCGGCCGTCGCAACCGCGAGCAGTGCAGTATTCGCGGCCGTAAAAAATAATTTGCAGGTGCAATTTGTTCCAGTGATCACGTGGAAATAATTTTTTTAGGTCGCGTTCGGTCTCTGTGACATTGCGGCCTCTGGATAACCCCCAGCGTTGTGCAAGGCGGTGAATGTGCGTGTCTACTGGGAACGCGGGCACCCCAAAGGCCTGAGCCATGACGACCCCTGCTGTTTTGTGGCCCACACCGGGAAGTGCCTCCAATGCCTCAAATTGCGCGGGTACTTGGCCCGCGTAGCGCTCTATTAATATTTCGCTTAAGCGGTGGATCGCCTTTGATTTTTGCGGTGAGAGGCCGCAAGGGCGAATGATCTCGCGAATTTCATCTACGCTGAGTTTAACCATCGCCTCAGGCGAGCGGGCCTTGGCGAATAATTGCGGTGTTACTTGGTTAACCCGCTCGTCGGTGCATTGAGCGCTGAGCAACACGGCAATGAGTAAGGTATAGGGGTCAGTGTGGTCAAGAGGGACCGGCGGTTCTGGGTATAGCTTTTGCAAAGTATTAAAGATGAGCTCGACGCGCTCGGCTTTTTTTAGGTTAGGCATAGTTGCCACCGTGGCTTTGCATGAAGCGCGCGATGCGATGTGCGGCGAACACGCATTCGTCTAGTGTCGCTACCAGTGCGGCGCGCACGTAGCCACTGCCAGGGTTGCACCCCTCGATGGATCGGCCAAGGTAGCTTCCCGGTAGCACAGTGATATGCTCTTGCTCAAAGATTGCGCGTGCAAATGCCTCATCACTACCGGAGGTGGGCAGCCATAAATAGAAACCACCGGGCGGTTTGGTAATCTCAAAATAGGGATTCAGAATAGGCACCACGGAGTCGAATTTTCCCCGATAGCGCGCGCGGTTCGCGATCACGTGCGTTTCGTCCGCCCAGGCCGCCGCGCTCGCCTCTTGATGATAGATGGGCATCGTGCAGCCATGATAAGTGCGATACTGCAGGTAGGGTTTAATTAGCTTCGCGTCGCCTGCGACGAAACCGGAACGCATGCCTGGTAGATTCGAACGCTTGGATAGGCTTTGGAAAATCAAACAGTTGTTGTACTCGTGATCGCCCAATTCAGCACAAATTTGGAGCAAGCCGAAAGGCGGAGCGTCTTCGTCACCATATATTTCACTGTAGCACTCATCCGCCACAAGCACGAAGTCGTGCAACTGAGCCTTTTTGATTAGGTGCACTAAGGTTTCCCGAGGAAGTACGCCGCCAGCTGGGTTGCCTGGGTTGCAGATGTAGAGCAAGTTGCATTGATCCCAGTCTGAGTCACTCAGGCTCAAATAATCGGGTTGGTGTCCAAATTCTGCCAAACAGGGCAGTAACTTCAAGTCGGCGCCAGCCATGACGGCCGCGCCCTCATAGATTTGGTAGAACGGATTGGGAGCAAAGACAGTGGCATTAGCTAAGCCTCCGCATACGACCTGCGCGATTGAGAAGAGGGCTTCTCGGGTGCCGTTGACAGGAAGTATTTGGTCTGCCGCCCGCAACGATGATAG
>JAUHWV010000147.1 GCA_030427335.1 Gammaproteobacteria bacterium
GCGCTCAGGTATTGCTTGAAAATAAAGTGCCTTTCATCACCCACGCCAACGGCGATGCGGCTATTGATATGGTTATTACGGCCCATGAAGATGCCGGTATTACGGAGGCGGATGACCGTCGCAGTGTGGTGATCCACGCCCAATTAACACGACCTGATCATCTTGAAGCGTACAAGCGACTGGGCCTAGTGCCCTCGTATTTCGTAGCCCATACCTTCTTTTGGGGTGATTGGCACCGCATCAGCTTTGGCGACGAACGAGCGACCCACATAAGCCCCTTAAAGAGTTCGCAAGATCTGGGAATTCATTACACCATTCATAACGACTCACCGGTAGTGCCACCCAACATGATGCGGCTCTGGTGGACGGGGGTTGAGCGCCAGACGCGAAGCGGTTTTGTGCTAGGGCCTGATCAGCGCGTCGGCCCGAGGGAGGCGCTTTACGCGATGACCATGGGTGGTGCATACCAATATTTTGAGGAGGATCTCAAGGGTTCACTAACCCCAGGAAAGCGAGCCGATCTCGTGATTTTAGAGAGCAACCCGCTCGCCGGAGATAAGCCGATAAAAGATATTGCTGTTGAGCAGACTTGGGCGCGTGGGCAGGTGGTGTATTCCCGCTGATACCTAAGCGCTCATCAAATATATTGGGCGCGGGCAGGTGGTGTATTCCCCTTAATACGTGAGCGCTCATAAATTAGGCTGGGCGCGATGCACGCGCTTAATGAATGTTTTTGGTCCCCCATGAGCGCTTGATAGTACTTTTTCGTGGTTCACACGCGTTCGGTATAGATTCTTCGTGCCCGACGACCGCTGCCCAGAGTTGGCCTGATTTCTTCGTCTTTAAGGCTCTGTCCGCAAGGCTGAAGCACTCATATCGGGGTAATCGGTGAACATGCCGTTTACCCCTAAATCGAACACGGTTTTATACCACTTGATCGCTTGGTCTCTGGCAATGCCGTTCCAGCCCTTCGCGATATCTGCGCGAGCAGCAAAGGGAGCGGGAATGAGTTCGGGTTCCACGTTGATACCCCAGGGGTGGAGCAGCAGCCCATGGGTTTGAGCGTTGTGTAGGAAGGCGCTGGGCGCCAAACCATCGGGATTTTCAACGATCAAAAGATCAACGGATGGCCCCAAGCCATCGGCCCAAGAGGCGACTTCCGCAAAGCCAGCGGACGATGCTAGATCGGGCCAATAATTCAATTTATAGGTGGCCATGAGCGCTTGATCGGGCTGCCATCGTGTTGTTAGGAAGACCGTTTTTAGCGTGCTTCTGCGTTTGACTTCTTGCAGAGGCGCGGGCCAAAAGCACTGCACGAACACAGGGTCATTCCTCTTACTCCAATCTGCTTTTTCAAGGTCAGCCAAGAGAGCCGACACCATGTCAAAGCCCAGAGTCTCGTGATAGTGAGGATGCTTGAGTTCAGGATACACCCCAATAGTTCGACCTGCTGTTTGTGAGCCTTTTTGTGCAATGGTAATGACCTCTTGGAAGGTCAATATTTCATCCGTACCGTCAAATTGAGGAGTATCGAAGCGAAGAGCAGGGCGCCGCTCCTTCGCCCTCAAGGTTTTAAGCTCGGCTAGGGTGAAATCTTCGGTGAACCATCCTGTAAAAGTCTCACCATCGATCACCTTAGTGGCATACCTGTCGTTGAATTCAGGACGATCGGCCACATCGGTAGTCCCACTGACTTCATTCTCGTGGCGTGCGATCAGTACCCCATCTTTGGTCATCACCAAATCCGGTTCAATGAAGTCAGCGCCTTGCTCAATCGCCAGTTGATAACTGCTTCGCGTGTGTTCAGGTCGATAGCCGCTGGCGCCTCGGTGAGCGATAACGATGGGCTTAGCGGATAATTCTGAGGCCTCAACTGGGTTCATACCGATGGTGCAAAACAGGGCCAGAGCGAGGGGTAAAATTTTAGACATGTTGCCTCCTTTCGCTCAGAGTACGGTTTGATCTTTACAGTAAGATTGCAAAGGTGTGCTGGTGGGCTCGTTTGGAGCCCCCATAGGTTAAGCGTTGATTTACGCTTCTTCAAAGACATCTCGAAAGGTTTCTGTATAGAACGCAAAGGTCTCGCTTATCTGCTCAATCGTCGTATCGTAGTCTGCCAGGTTGTGCTTGTGGGGTGGGCGGTCATCACGGCGATTGCTGTTCAAGTGAGCCGTAAAAGCCTGCTCGTCTGCTTCGGTAAAACTGAGTCCGAGTTTCTCGAATACCGCCTTGCAGGCCGACATGGGATCGCTCAGTAAAACTCGATAGTTAATGTCCATAAAGCGCTCTGGGGCACTGTTACGAGCCGCGATCGTATCTTGTAAGTTTCTTACTAGGCGTGCCGTCCAGTGATGGGCTTGCTTGACGACGACATCGGGTACAGAGCAGTCTGCCTTTGTGAGCGTGCCGACCATACTGTACCAAGAGGGCATCACTTGCTCGATTGGGCGGTGCGGCATGATGATCAGTGCTTCCGGAAAGAGTCTTAACAGTGTAGCCGTGCAGGTCAGGTGGTGGGGGGATTTGAGTACCCAGCCTTGTTCTCGCCGCTGCGGAGTTTGCCACTGCAGTATCTTTAAGTAATCCAAGAGCTCTTCAAAACTCTCAGTTTGATCCGCGTTTAACATCCACTCACCGTAGGTAGGTAAATACATGGCTGACTCGGGCACATTGCTCACGAAGCTGTGCTCAAGGAGGGTGACCTCCTCATCGTGCGCGCGCGCGTTCATGGGATGGATCGCTTCGAAGTTCTCCATTGCGTCTAAGATTTGGCTCATGAGCCCTTCAGCCATTTCGATACGCTGGCTAGGTTCATAGGGCGCTTCATGATCCATGGGAAGGGGAAACATCGTTTCCCACCAGTAGGTCGCCGTAAAACGCGGATTAGAGGCCAGTAGCCGATGAAACATCGTACTGCCGGTTCTGGGCAGCCCGATGATGATCGCCGAGACTTTGATCTGCTCGTCCTGTATTTCAGGGTGCTTGGTTAAAAAGGCCTGCTTTCGCAGTCGGTTATTGAGCGAATTCAAAATTCGCTCAGACTGCATCGTTAATCCCTGAGACGAAAGCTGCGCCTCTGATCGCATGGCATCGGTAAGTTGGCCCAGCGCGATTTCAAACTGGTTAGGGCCAAAATCAGTGAGCCCAGCTCGTGCGACAGCGATACGTTTTAAATTGTCGACTGTAAGGTCATCTATATGTTGAATGGTATCCATAGTAGTCTCTGCTTTATTCACCGAGTTCGCGCGCTAGCTCTGATATTGACACGATACGTGTCGTTGGTAGCGGATGATGGTCTGCACCAACCCAGCGTATTAGGGCCGTGCCCTCGGTATGACCTGAGGTGTCGATCCAGTTGTCGACGCCTGGGTTGTTTGCGCAGCAAACAATGCGCACCGTGCCATCGGGTCTGACTTTAGCTGTGTGTTTATTGAGAGTCACTTCGCGAAAGCGGTAATCAAAACTTTCCATCCAAAAATTGTCGAACTGAAAGTTCCAGTAGTCACATTCAGGTGGCGATACTTCGATAATCCACGCTTGATCGGGCTGAATCGCCCAATAGGCGTGTGCATAGTAGATGTCTGCAGCACCGCCGGCCTTTTGGAACATGGATTGATCTATGTCGGGAAAGCTATTGGTATTTTCTTTAAACAGTAGTGCCCAGTCGAAGAAGGTACGGGCTACCCCGCTTACGAACTGAGCCGCGCGATCCAAGCCGGCACATAGAACCTCAGGATCCAAGGGCGCGGGCCGCTCGGGCCCGCCGATGCGTTCGATCTTGAACTCACCCGGGCGCTCACTGACGCGGTCCATGTAGGATTGACGAATGATGATGACGCTGGCGTCGGGCTCTAGGCGAAGCCAGTTGCCCTCTTGAGGGGTGCAGGAGGCGATGATTTCAACTTCGCCATTGGGGCCCCATGCAATTTCGTCCATCATAAGACTGCCGGTGGGGTGAGCACTGCCATCAATGTGGTAGCGCATGGCGTTCGCTACGATGGAAAAATAGGGCATAGACCCTTTCGTTCCTGTGATGCGGTAGTCACAGTCGCCTTTGATTGAGGCATTTAGGTATCGATTGTCAGGGTTGTCCGCGCCAATTTTGCCTGTCTCGTGCGAGAGTGCGTAAAAGAAAGGGAAGTCAGGATCGGTTGCTTCAACATACTGCTCCAATGCAAGTTTGGTCAGGCGCGAAAGGTACCGAAAGCCTTCAGCTTGGATCAGTGGATCTTTTGGCACCCGTTCGTCTAGGATGAGTTCGCCGGTTTGCTCCAGTTTGTCGCAAAACCTTTTCCATGCCTCAGCTGGATTTGTCATCGTCTGTTTCCCTTATTTTTCGTTTTGAATGATTCTACCCCGAAGGTACCCCGTTGAGGCGCTTCAATGCTAGTCTATCTAGACTAGAGCATTTGTAGGGTTAACGATGACTTCCGAAACACAAATCATGAATCTGCTTTACCGCTACGGCCTGTACATAGACGAAGGTAAGTTTGATGACGCCGCCGCGTTGTTCAAGCACGGCCAGATTGCCATGGGGGCGGGACATGTTATGTCGGACCCCAAACAGATAGCGGCGATGTGGCACGGTATGGTGAGAACCTACGAATGTGGTACTTCGCGCACCCGCCACATCATTACCAACCCAATTATCGAGGTCGATGAGTCACTCGGCACCGCGAAGGTGCTGAGTTGCTGGACGGTGATCCAGCAAACCGCGGACTTTCCCCTGCAGGTGGTTGCTAGCGGGCGCTACGAGGATGATTTCCACAAAGTGAATAGCGAGTGGTGCTTCAAGCAAAAACGCTACTTGGGAATCGATCTCTTGGGCGATATGAGCGCCCATATTTTAGGCAACGTGCCGAGTTAAGTGAGACGTCTGGTTCATGCGCACCCACAAACGGGCGCACGAGGCGTTTTGCCACTCGCTTGTGCAAGGCTAGTCCAATTAGGGGTTGAGGTTTTTACGCGCAGACCGCACAGTGGCCGCTGTAATTTATTTGGAGCACAGCATAATGAGAGAAGCCGCTATTGTATCAACCGCTCGAACGGGACTCGCCAAATCGTTTAGAGGCGGGTTTAACGACACCGAAGCACCTGCGATGGGTGGGCATGTTGTGCGCGCAGCCGTGGCGCGCGCCGGCATTGATCCCGCTGAGGTTGATGATTGTATTTTTGGCGCTGCGGCGCAGCAGGGTACGCAAAGCTACAACTTAGGGCGTCTCTGTGCCTTGGCCGGCGGTCTGCCCGAAACGGTTGCGGGTATGGCTATTGAACGTCAGTGTTCGTCTGGCCTGATGTCTATTGCGACGGCGGCCAAAAGTATCATGTGTAATGAGTATGACATTGCCGTTGCCGGTGGTGTTGAATCGATCTCATTGGTTCAAACTAAACACAAGAACGGTTACCGGGCGGTATCGCAAACCGTAGTTGATATTGATCCCACAGCCTACATGCCCATGCTTGAGACTGCGGAAGTTGTATCGGCTCGCTATAACATCTCTCGTGAAGCACAAGATTTGTATTCACTGCAGAGTCAGCAGCGAACCGCAGCGGCCCAACAGGCTGGTTTGTTCGCCGATGAAATCGTGCCCATGGCGGCGAAAATGGC
>JAUHWV010000148.1 GCA_030427335.1 Gammaproteobacteria bacterium
CGCAGATGAAGAAAGCACCATGGCGGGGGCTCGAGCACTCCTGAAATCGCAAATCCACCAAGCACGTGCCGTTATTATCGGTGAACCGACCTCTCTACGACCAATACGCATGCACAAAGGCATGCTCATGAGCCGGATCGTTGTAACCGGTCGCTCGGGGCATTCGTCGAACCCCGCATTAGGCAATAACGCACTCGATGGCTTGCACTCAGTGATGACCGAACTGATGATCCTTAGACGCTCGTGGCAGAACTTATACAACCACCCTGCCTTCGAGGTAAGCTACCCCACTCTCAATTTCGGACACGTACATGCGGGCGATTCACCCAATCGCATTTGCGCTCACTCGGAATTGCACTTTGATTTGCGCTTAATTCCAGGCGTGCCTTTAGAAGAAATAACGGCCGTCTTCCAAAATATCTGCCAACGCATTGCACAAGAAACCCAGCTAAACATTCGCTGGGAACCCTTAATGGATCCGGTACCGCCGTTTGAAGAAGGCGCCGACTCCGCCTTAATCCGTTTGGCAGAGTCCCTGAGCTCAAACGAGGCGACCAGCGCCCTGTTTGCAACGGAAGCCGGTTTCTTCAAGGCGCTGGGGGCGGAAGCCGTTGTCATGGGACCGGGCTCTATCGATTTGGCGCACCAGCCAAACGAATACCTCCGGTTAGATGAGATCCAGCCCGCAATTACCTTTATCGAGCGTGCAATCCATCATTATTGCGCCTAAGCACGCTGTACGCGCGATCCCGTTCGTACGATAATACCCGCATGCCAAACCGATCGCACATTCAGTGGTTTCGAAACACCACGCCCTATATCAACGCGCACAGAGGTAAAACCTTTGTTGTGGCGCTTTCGGGTGAATGTCTGGAAAGCGAACAGCTAACCCCCATACTGCAAGACTTAGTGCTGCTGAATACGCTCGGTGTTAGGGTGATCGTGGCCTATGGTGCGCGCCCCCAGGTAAATGAACAGCTGCAGCGCGAAGGTCGTAATTCACTGTTTGAACAGGATCTTAGAATCACCGATGCGCAGGACTTAGACCTAATAAAGAACGCTGTAGGTAAGTTGCGCCATGACCTGGAAGCGCGATTATCGATGGGCCTACCCAATTCACCCATGCAGGGAGCGCGAGTGCGGGTGTGCTCAGGCAACTTTGTTATGGCGCAGCCCGTAGGAGTGCTGGAAGGGACAGATTATCTTCATACGGGTCGGGTACGCCGAGTCGATGCCGTTGGTATCACTAAGCAGCTCGCGGAAAACAACTTAGTTCTCCTGCCACCCTTGGGTTATTCGCCTACCGGAGAAAGCTTTAATTTGTCGCTCGAGGACGTTGCCGTGCGCGTTGCAACGGACTGCCGAGCGGACAAACTGATATGGCTTATGAGCCCCGACGTCATCCGCGACTCAGACGGTGACCCCATTCGCGAACTTGCCGTGAGCGAAATCCACTCTATTAAGGTTGAAAAACGAGAAGCCGTGCTTCTGCAAGCGTCAGCAAGAGCCTGCGCAGGCGGCGTAGAGCGTTGCCACATCATTGGATTTGAGAGTGAGGGTGGCCTGCTACTTGAGCTGTTTACCCACGATGGTGCAGGCACACTGGTGTCTCGCAATCTTTATGAGCAATGCCGGCAAGCGAATATCGACGATGTTGGGGGTATTCTTGAGCTCCTGCAGCCGCTTGAGGCAAATGGCGTTTTAGTTAAGCGCTCTCGCGAGCTACTTGAAACCGAGATCGCTCAGTTTACGGTGCTGGAGCGAGACGGACGAGTCATAGCCTGTGCGGCACTGTACACCTACCCTGAGTATGATTCGGCCGAGATTGCCTGCATCGTTTGCCATCCCGACTACCGTGGCGAAGACCGCGGCAGACGCTTACTCGACGTCCTTCAAAAAGAGGCGGTTAATCGAGGCTTAAGCTCGGTTTTTGTGCTCACAACACAAACTGCGCACTGGTTTATTGAGCAGGGCTTCTCTGAGCAAGAGCGCTCGAGCTTGCCGCAACCTAAACAGTCACTCTACAACCTTCAGCGTAACTCGAAGGTGTTTGTAAAACCCCTACTAGCGAAGTAAAGGAGTTCCCCATGCCGCAGTATCGATCTCGTACCACCACCCAGGGCCGCAATATGGCAGGCGCCCGAGCATTGTGGCGTGCGACCGGCATGAAAGACGGTGACTTTGAAAAGCCCATAATTGCCGTTGTTAACTCATTTACACAGTTTGTGCCTGGCCATGTTCACTTAAAAGATTTAGGCCAACTCGTTGCGCGCGAGATTGAGGCCGCAGGTGGCGTTGCCAAAGAGTTCAACACGATTGCCGTCGACGACGGTATCGCTATGGGGCACGACGGCATGCTGTATAGCCTACCCTCTCGCGACATCATTACCGATTCCGTCGAATACATGGTGAACGCGCACTGTGCCGATGCCATGGTGTGCATATCAAACTGCGATAAAATCACACCCGGCATGTTGAATGCCGCGATGCGACTGAACATCCCCGTAGTGTTTGTTTCGGGCGGCCCTATGGAAGCCGGTAAAACCAAGCTGGCCGAGACAAAACTCGATCTCGTCGATGCCATGGTGATCGCCGCCGACAGCAGCGCCAGTGATGAAAAAGTAGCCGAATACGAGCGCTCAGCCTGCCCAACCTGTGGGTCTTGTTCAGGCATGTTCACGGCCAACTCAATGAACTGTTTGACCGAAGCATTGGGCTTAAGTCTACCGGGAAACGGCTCCTTGCTCGCCACTCACGCAGATCGAGAGCAGCTGTTCAAACGTGCTGGCCGCTTGATCGTTGATATCACGAAGCGCCACTACGAAGCCGAAGAACCAGGTCTACTTCCCCGAGAGATCGCCAACTTCAAGGCCTTCGAAAACGCGATGAGCTTGGATATCGCTATGGGTGGCTCAACCAACACTATTTTGCACTTGCTGGCCGCAGCACAAGAAGCGGAAGTCGATTTCAACATGGGTCATATTGACGCGCTTTCGCGCCGCGTACCCCAGCTCTGTAAGGTCGCACCAAACACGCCCCTGTATCACATGGAAGATGTTCACCGCGCCGGTGGTGTCTACGGTATTTTGGGTGAACTCCAACGCGCCGGACTACTGCACTCAGACTGCAAAACCGTGCACAGCGACAGCATTAGTGCCGCACTGAGCCAGTGGGATGTTATTCAATCTGAATCCGAGGACGTGCAAACTTTTTATAAAGCCGGACCTGCCGGTATACCTACGCAAACCGCGTTCAGCCAGAGTACACGCTGGCCCTCATTGGACGTCGATCGCGCCGGGGGCTGTATTCGCAATATCGAAAACGCGTTTTCTCTTGAAGGTGGCCTCGCCGTGCTGACCGGCAACATTGCACTAGACGGCTGTGTCGTAAAGACCTCGGGCGTGGACGAGAGCATCCTCTCATTTTCAGGCCCCGCCTTTGTATGCGAATCGCAAGATGCCGCTGTTAAAGCCATTCTCAATGACGAGGTGAAACCCGGTGATGTGGTCGTTATACGCTACGAGGGTCCAAGAGGCGGCCCTGGAATGCAGGAAATGCTCTACCCAACCTCATACCTCAAATCAAAAGGCTTGGGCAAGGTGTGTGCGCTGCTGACCGATGGTCGGTTCTCGGGCGGCACTTCGGGTCTGTCGATCGGACACGTATCACCCGAAGCCGCGTCTGGTGGCGCGATTGCGCTAATCGAACAAGGCGATATCATAGATATTGATATCCCTAACCGTACGATCAATTTACGGATAGGCGAAGACGAGCTTGAAGCACGCCGAAGCGCGATGGAAGCAAAAGGCTCTGATGCGTGGCAACCATCCGCGCCAAGACCCCGCCAAGTGAGCACGGCACTCAAAGTTTACGCCAGCATGGTCACCAGTGCGGATAAAGGCGCTGTGCGCGATATATCCAAGATTAAGGGTTAAATTCCGGTACCAGGGTTGCTAAGTCATCGCGCAAGTTAGTGAGCTTACTCACTAACTTTGCGTGCTGCTTTTCACTGCGCGTGTTCAACACAGTCAATGCCGCCGTCATCAGAACACGGTTATTATGCAGATACTCAGCCGAGGGCGCGCGCTCAGAGCGGATCAAAAAGTCCAACAGCTTGCCTTCAAGGTCCGGCGATTGCTCTGCCATCAGCGCATAAAAACCATCAAACCAAGCCGCTCGGCGATCGAGCCAGACGGAGTCGTATCGCTGCAGGTCTTGTACAGCAAGCGTGATCTGCTCTCGCTGTTCTTTGCTTAAACGGCCTAAATAATCCGCGAGATTGTCACTGAGATTATCTTGCGCATCCTTTCGGTATTCCCCGTCGGAACGGTCGGCATACTTGGCTATCAGTTCACGCTGTTTTTTATCTAGGGCGGCCCGGATCTCTACCAACTGTTTGTCGGTCGCCGTTAAGGCCAAGGCCGCAACCCACGACATGGAATACACTTGGAGCGCTTCGCCAAAGTCTTCAACACGCGCCTGCCAACCATAGACATCGTCCAGTACCAGTGGTTTTCCGGAATCTAAGGTCTCGATGATTTCATCAAGCAAAGTTAAATACTTGGGTAACTCTTGCGTTTGATGCCAATCAAGCATCGAGTTTAACGCTTGATCCAGCTGCGCTTGCTGTGCGCGATCAAGCGTGACGTAATCATCCAAACTCCAACTGATTAAGGTCGGTATTCGATGATAAAAAAAGGAAGTCCGGCTGCAGGCCGAAAGAAAAACAAACGCCACGAAGGCTAGAACAAACAACCGCAGAAACCGCATCATAGCTACAACCACACCGGATGTTCTAAATCGACATTACCCCCCGATATTACGATCCCGACACACGAGTTTGCAAACCGATTGGGCTCACGCATGACAGCCGCCAAACCGACAATACCAGAGGGCTCCACAAGCTCTTTTGCACGCGACATATACAGTTTCATCGCCTCGATAATTTGGGCGTCTGATACCGTAATGATGTCGTCAACGTAGCGCTGAATCAAAGCAAAGTTGAGCTCACCTAGTGTTGTACGTAGGCCATCAGCGATCGTATCAGGATGATGTTGCGTTACGCGGATCCCGCTGTCCAGGGAACGCTTGGCGTCGTTGGCTCCCTCGGGTTCGGCTCCAATAACTCGAATAGAGGGCTTGATCGCCTTCGCCGCCACGGACACGCCACCCAGTAAACCGCCACCCCCAACCGGGACCACCAAGGTATCCAGTTCGGGATTTTGTCTGAGCATCTCGATAGCCACAGTGCCTTGGCCTGCAATGATATCGGGATGATCATAGGGTGGCACAAACACGGCACCTGTCTGCTCGACGCAGGCGCGTAAGGTCTCTTCGCGTGCCGCCAGGGTGGGCTCGCATTCAATCACAGTGGCTCCATACGCGATGGTGGCATCGCGTTTGGGCTTCGGCGCATTACTTGGCATCACAACAAAAGCACGGGTTCCAAAACGCTTGGCGGCCAGTGCCAACGCCGCGCCGTGGTTTCCTGAAGAGTGCGTCGCCACCCCCAAAGCCAACTGCTCTGGGGAAAGTCGAGTTAGGGCATGGTGCGCGCCTCGCGCTTTGAATGCGCCTCCTTTTTGCTT
>JAUHWV010000149.1 GCA_030427335.1 Gammaproteobacteria bacterium
TCGCAGAGCAACATTGGTGTGATGTCAGTTCTGTTATTCGCAATGGCATTAGGCGAGAACTATCGGCAAATCAGGAATTACTGGAAGACGAGTCGTTAAGGCAGAGTTATCACAACAGGGCGTATTAATGACGAATTTACCTCGTCATACAAATCAAAGGGGATAGGGTATGAATTTGAATGAACAACAATTAACAAGAGAAACAGCGATCGAAGAATTGAATAACGAGTTAAGGGCAATAGACTATTTAACTTCAATTCAGGGATACGGGTTCAACGTGTCCGCTCTGACGATCTCGGGAAATAAAGCAGATAAACTGACGAACATTAGTTCATGGGCAGACCTGTTGAAGTCTAAATGTGGCGACCGAAACTCGTTCAGAATTATCGTTGTTGAACACTAGTTTAGATCATGGAATGTTAATAGGGGGTTCCTCAATGAATATATCAAGAGATACAGTCAAGAGATTGGTCAACAGTTCGCAGTCTAAGATCAGTGCTATCAGGTTGTCGCCCGATGAGATCCAGTTAGATAGGGCGAACACACTAAAGGCGATCAAATCAGATCTTGATCGCAAATCAAAGAGTGGGCGCGAAATAACAGTGATTATTGTTGAGTTCTGATTCAGATGAGACGGAGAAACGTCAATCCTTCTGCTCTAATCGTCCATGAGACTGGAGTCTCAAGTCGCTTCACGCGCGTCCTTCCTTTCTTGAATAAAGAATGGACAAGTGCCGCGGTAAATGTAGTTCCACGAGTCGAGATCAATCCAGACTCGTTCAAGGCACTTGCTACCTCAAGAAAAGTGAGACCCTCCTCACGCAGGGCGATAATTTGAGTGAACAACCGCTCTTGATGAGGAGAGTAAGGAGGAATCCACAGATTGGGACTCGTCATCGTGACCTCAAACTCGAAGGTAGGAATAATACCCCCTAACGAATTTACTCCACCGTCACCGACTTCGCCAAGTTGCGAGGCTTGTCGACATCCGTACCTTTTTGAATCGCAACATAGTAAGACAGTAACTGCAGTGCTACGGTGTAGGTGATGGGGCTCGTTATGGCGTCGCAATGGGGCATATTGATCACATGCACACGATCGCTACTCTCGAAATTCGCCTCTTGAGGTGCGAACACATACAACTCGCCACCACGCGAACGGACTTCTTCTAAGTTTGATCGCAATTTTTCAAGCAGTTCGTCGTTCGGGGCCACGGCGATAACAGGCATTTCCTCATCAACTAGAGCCAAAGGTCCGTGTTTCAATTCGCCTGCGGGATAGGCCTCGGCGTGAATATAAGAGATCTCTTTTAACTTCAGGGAACCCTCTAGTGCGATAGGGTAATAAACGCCACGACCCAAAAAGAGCGCGTGATGCTTTTGAATAAACCGCTCGGATACCGCTTCAATCCGAGCTCGTTGGACCAATACCGCTTCGACGTCGTCCGGCAGGGTTCGCAAGGCTTGTAAGAGCTGCGCTTGAAAACCGGAATCCATTCCCTTGCGACGACCAAAGGCCAGCAAAAGAATCAAAACGCCAACCAATTGGGTCGTAAACGCCTTGGTCGACGCCACACCAATCTCGGGGCCAGCTTGCGTCAAAAAGACCAAGTCGCTCTCGCGTACGAGAGCACTGTTATCGACATTCGCGATTACAAGAGAAGCCAAAAACTCATCGGGCGCCGCATCGCGCAGGGCCGCCAAGCTATCCGCAGTTTCACCAGACTGGGAAATAGTTAAAAGCAGGGTGTTAGGGCGCTTAGCTCGCAGACGATAGCGAAACTCGGATGCCACCTCTACATTACAGGGCATGCCCAAGTGCGACTCAAACCAATACTTAGCGACCATACCCGCGTGATACGAAGTACCACATGCAACGATTTGTATCGCATCAACGCGATCGAAAATCTCGCTCGCGTTGGCGCCAAATATGCTCTCATCTACCGTCGGCAAACCGGCGAAACTGGTGGTCTCAGCCAAGACGCGAGGCTGCTCGTATATTTCTTTCAACATAAAGTGATCGAAATCGCCCTTACTGGCCTGATCAAGCTTGTCTTTCAGCTCAACGACGGGGCGTGTAACAGAGGCGGCCGTTTTATCCCATATTTGATAATGATCGGGCGTAATTGAGACTCGGTCGCCTTCCTCAAGATAGATAAAACGATTGGTCACCTGACGAAGCGCAAGTGGATCGGATGCCACAAAATACTCACCGAATCCAATTCCCAAAACAAGCGGGCTTCCATGACGCGCTGCAGCAATCCGATCGGGGTGCGCAATATCGATCGCGGCGATCGCATAGGCGCCGTCTAACTGCTCTACAACGGCCCCTAGGGCACTGTCTAAATCACTGCCTTTATGTAACTCGACCGACAACAAATGAACAATGACCTCTGAATCGGTTTGAGACACAAATTCAAAACCCTGTGCCTGGAGACCTTTTCGCAGCTGATCGTGGTTTTCGATAATGCCGTTATGAACAATTGCCACACGATTGTTACTGACATGCGGGTGCGCATTTTCCGCTGATGGCACGCCATGTGTCGCCCAGCGAGTATGCGCAATTCCGATATGACTGGGGGAGGGCTGCTTTTGCAAAGCGGCCTCAAGAATTGCGACCTTCCCCTGGTGTTTCGAAACAAACAGCTCATCGTTGTGCAATAAAGCCACTCCAGCGCTGTCGTAGCCACGATATTCCAGGCTGTGCAGGCCGGCTAGGAGGATCTCCGATACGGGTCTTTTTGCTGTTGCACCAACGATTCCACACATACTCTATTTAGCCTCTTTTACCGGGCGTTTCCATCCCGATATATTGCGTTGCTTAGCTCGCCCAATCGCAAGCTCACCTTGATTCACGGTTTTAGTGACTACAGAGCCTGCTCCAACAAAGCCGTCTGTTTCGATTTCCACGGGGGCAACCAAGGTGGAATTTGAACCAATGAACACGTTATCACCCATCGTCGTCACAAACTTGTTCGCGCCATCGTAGTTGCAAGTGATTGTCCCGGCGCCCACGTTTACGTTCGCGCCGAGCTGGGCATCACCGATGTAGCTCAAGTGATTCACCTTACTCCCTTCACCCAAAACGGCCTTTTTGGTTTCAACGAAATTGCCGATCTTGGTTTTATTCGCAAGACGCGTTCCAGGGCGAAGTCGTGCAAAAGGGCCTATGGTGGCGTTCTCTCCAACCACCGCATCTTCTAAATGACTCATAGCACAAATGCGCGTGCCCGAACCGATGGTAGACGACCGAATAAGGGAGTTTGGCTCGATGACCACATTGTCACCCAGAACCACATCACCCTCGAACACCACGTTGACATCAACAAAGCAATCACGGCCTACTGTGACCTTGCCTCGTATATCGAGCCGAGCCGGATCTGCGCAGGATAGACCGGCGCTCATTAGGTCTTCGACTATTCTTGCTTGATATGCGCGCTCGAGCTTAGCGAGCTGTACTTTTGTATTCACACCCTCAGTCTCCAATGCGTCTGACACGGCAACAGTATTCACCGATAAGCCTTCCTGCAGCGCCATCGGCAGAATGTCGGGCAAGTAGTATTCACCCTGCGCATTACTGTTGCCGACTTGAGGTAAATAGCGCATCAATAAATCGGTAGGCACGGCAAGTACCCCCGTGTTGACTTCGTTTATTGTTAACTCTTGAGGACAAGCGTCTTTCTGCTCCACAACCCGCTCAAATTCACCGCTCACGCTGCGCACAACACGGCCGTAGCCGGTGGGGTCGGAGAGAAGGGCTGTTAAAAGGGCGGGGCGGTCACCCGCGGACGCGGCTAATTCTGCTAGGGTCGACGATTTAATGAGGGGCACATCGCCATACAAAATCAAGGTGGTGGAAGCAGAGTCGAGATGGGGTAGGGCCTGCATCACGGCGTGCCCCGTCCCTTTTTGCTCTGCCTGCTCTGCCCAAATTAAGTTATCGCCATGGATGGCTTGTTTAACTAGGTCGCCACCGTGCCCATATACAATGACTATTTTCGAGGGCTCAAGGGCATTTGCCGCAGCGATGACATGCGCCACCATCGGGCATCCACCAACCGAATGAAGCACCTTGGGCAAATCGGAACGCATTCGCGAGCCCTGGCCCGCAGCTAAAATCACAACGTTTAGTGTCATAGTTACCTCGCGTGCCCAGTGTAGCGTGAGCCTCTTAAAATGCCATTAGTGTTTTGTCAGTTAGAAACAAAAAAACCCGGCAATTTGCCGGGTTTGTGATCTATTACCGAAAATTAACCACGTGTTTTTTGGCGTATTTTCTGCAAGGTGCGTAATTGAGCCGCTGCTTCCGCTAGGCGAGCTGACGCTCTACCGTAATCAAAATCACCGGACTGATTTTCGAGCGCCGCTGCCGCATCTTGTCGAGCCTGCTCGGCAGCCGCTTCGTCCATGTCGTCCGCCCGAAGTGCGGTATCGGCAAGAATCGACACCACACCTGGCTGAACCTCTAGAAAGCCACCGGACACATAGAATATATCCTCTTCACCGCCTTGCTTAACGATGCGAACCGGGCCTGGTACCAAAGAGGTCAAAAGCGGCGCGTGGCCATAACCAACGCCGAGTTCACCTAAGGTACCGGTCGCGACAAGCATCTCTACTAAACCAGAGAAAATCTCTTGCTCAGCACTGACGATGTCACAATGTATTGTCATGGCCATACGTGATGTCCCTATCGTCTATTTGCTTACAGCTTGGCTGCTTTCTCAACCGCTTCGTCGATCGTTCCTACCATGTAGAACGCCTGCTCTGGCAGGTGGTCGTACTCTCCCGACAGGATTGCAGAAAATCCTGCAATAGTGTCTTTAAGAGATACATACTTCCCTGGAGCGCCGGTAAATACTTCGGCCACATGGAAAGGCTGAGACAAGAAACGTTCAATTTTACGAGCACGATCTACAATTTGCTTGTCTTCTTCAGACAGCTCATCCATACCCAAAATTGCGATGATATCTTTCAACTCTTTGTAGCGCTGCAAAACGGTCTGAACCCCACGAGCGGTTTCATAGTGCTCTACACCGACCAATAGCGGATCGAGCTGACGCGAAGTTGAATCGAGTGGGTCTACCGCAGGATAAATACCTTTAGCGGCGATATCGCGGCTTAATACAACCGTCGAGTCCAAGTGCGCAAAGGTTGTTGCTGGCGAGGGGTCAGTCAAGTCATCCGCCGGTACATAAACCGCCTGGATGGAGGTAATAGAACCAACACGTGTTGATGTAATACGCTCCTGAAGCACACCCATTTCTTCGGCCAAGGTAGGCTGATAACCTACCGCTGAAGGCATACGGCCGAGAAGTGCAGACACCTCTGTTCCCGCCAAAGTGTATCGATAAATGTTGTCAACGAACAAAAGAACGTCTCGACCTTCATCTCGGAATTTTTCAGCCATGGTGAGACCGGTCAAAGCAACACGCAAGCGGTTTCCTGGCGGCTCATTCATCTGACCGTAAACCATCGCCACTTTCGAGTTAGTGAAGTTCTCGACGTCAACAACCTTCGATTCTTGCATTTCGTAGTAGAAGTCGTTCCCTTCACGAGTACG
>JAUHWV010000150.1 GCA_030427335.1 Gammaproteobacteria bacterium
CGGTGATACCGCAGACGTCAGGGAACTCCTCGAAATCGCCGTTGATGTAGCTGTAGTTAAAACCGACTACCAGATTGTCGCTTACTGCGCCCATCAACTCGAGCTCAGAACCCCAGCGATCAGCTTCACCTGCGTTGGTCAGGCCGGAGGTTGCACTGCCAGAGGAGGTATCAATAACTGCGACCTGAATATCTTCCCAAATGTAGCCCCACAATGCGACGTTGGCGCGTAATCTGTCATCCATCAGGCTACTCTTAACTCCAACCTCCCAAGAATTCACTTTTTCTTCGAAGAACGGTGCCGAACCGTACTGCTCTCCGTTGAAACCTCCAGAGCGGTAGCCCGTTGCATACCGACCGTATACATTTAGGTCGTCACTGGGCTGATACGAAAGTGCCATTGAGTAGCTGATGTCATCGTAGCTTTCAGCGTCACTTTGCAGACGATCGGGCACAGCCCCAAACGGCGTGGTGTAGGCTGGGTAATCCCAGGTTACCGATTTATCTTCTTCGGTAAACCGAATGCCAATGGTAGCGGCAAATGGGCTATCCTCACTGGGCCGGAAGGTCATTTGGCCATAAACCGCCACCGCTTCCGTCTCCAAATGATATTTCTGTTTCCCGTTACCGGTCAACGGTGCGGCAAAGATTGCCGAACGATCGTAGTCGCTTTCATCTTCAAAGTAGTAAATACCAAAAGCGTATTCCACCAGATCTTTCGACCCAACGACCTGAAGCTCTTGGCTAAATTGCTCGTAATAGCTGTACGTGTCCTGATAACTTTGATTCGCACCCTGTGCATCGATGGCAGCCCATACAGCCCCAGAGGCACCCGAAGCAAAAGCAACACCCGGCGTTCCCGGGCCAAACAAACCTGCAGTCGCCGCTACCGTACCGCCATAGATTTGGCCTAGTGTCAGATGCACGAGATCACCGTAGGCGCCAATCCCATTTGCGTCCAATCGGCTATCGAGATCTTCGAGGTCACCACCTACGTAACTTTCAATTTCACGCTGCGCAGTGATTGACTTAACTTGGAAATCATCGAAATCCCAAGTCAGTGACAAGTTATGACCATCCGCTTCGGTAACGGTGACAGGAGTCACGTCGCCCGAGCCTACGCCCTTGCGGCCGTTACCCTCGGCCACTCGTGCCTGGTATTCCGAAATGGTTTTTTGCAACGATGGCACCCAACGCGACGCAATCAATGGGTCAGCTGCAGGGTTGCTGCCCCAGAACTGCGCACCTTGAAGTAAACCTTGCAAAGTACCAATCAAGGGCACGTTACCATTGGCATCAAGCGGGTTGAAACCCACGATTCGCTCAAGGTTATTGAGTTCGTCCAGTTCGCTCTTGTCGTAGATGTAATCAACCGAGAACCGCTCTGTCACATCGAGCTTCGCCGCAAATCGGTAGGCCTGACGATCTTGATCGTTGTAGCCTGGCTTTGATGGATCCACATCATCGTAGAAAGGGTCACGCTCGCGTGTCTGGTAAACAAAGTTAGTTGAAAGCTGACCTAAACCACTGCCTACCTCACCCACCGCTGGCAGATTGGTCACAACGCGAAATTTCTTGGCGCCGTAGTTGCCCACGCCCGCCTGGATTTTCATATCGAACTCGCCCGTTGGCTTTTTCGAGATAAAGTTAACTGCACCTCCCACCGTGTTGCGACCGTACAATGTACCCTGTGGACCGCGCAATACTTCGATACGCTCTACTTCCGCCACGTCGAGTGCGGAACCTACCTGCTTACCGATGAACACGCCATCCACATAAATACCGATGGCAGGGTCAACAGACAAGTTTGCTGGCTGACCCGCCGCCACACCGCGCATACCAATGGCGGTAGTCCCTTTAGATCCGGGCGACTCAAAACCGCCCATACCGGGGGTTTGAAGCAGCAAATCCTGCGTGTTCTGGATGCCCCGCTTTTCCATCATCTCCGCGCTCATCGCGGTAATGGAAATCGGAATGTCTTGGTTGCTCTCTTCACGTTTCTGAGCGGTAACGATTACTTCTTCCATCAACACACTCTGCGAGAAGGCTGAAGGAATGCTAAATCCACCCACTGCAGCGGCAACGGACAAGGCCAGAACCGACTGTTTAGTTTGCGTGTTTAAGCTCATGTGCTACTCCCACTTTTTGGTTATTGTTAATCTTTGTTAACGTTTTACTACATAGTCAGAGGTTTTTATATCCCACGTTTGTACTAAGACCCCTTTTTCTTGCAATTGAAACTTCTGCACCTTGTTCGTCGGGGTATAGGGCAGAGCCTCAAATTTGGTTATGTACCTAGGCACGAAATAATGCGGCCCGTTTTCATTCATAAATGCGCATAAGGCTTCTTCATCAACTTTGACATCTTGTGATTCGACAATAGCAAGCGCAAGCTCGTGCTCCCCGGGCACGTCGGGGTGCGGCATGCCGTAGGCGGCGATATCCGCAATACCAGGAAACTTTCGCGCTACGCCTTCGACTTCCAGCGTCGAGATATTGCGACCGCCAAAGCGAATTGCGTCGCGCTTTCGATCAACATAGAAGAACGCGCCGGTAGCTGGGTCTTGCTTACCCATATCTCCAGTGCAATACCAGTCGCCATGAAAGGCTTTTTTTGTGGCTTCTGGGTCATCAAAATAGCCGTTAAAGATAAGGTAGGGCTCGGTTGGTTTTATAGCGATTTCCCCAACCTCACCCGCGGCAACTTCATTACCTTCATTGTCCAGTAGCGCAACCGGGGCGAGTTCGTCGGCAAAGCCCAGCGCGTACACGGGCACATCATCACGTTCTTCAACTTGACTCAAGACACGCATGCACTCGCTCTGCCCGAGCCCCCCACGCGCCAAGCGCACATCAAAACGCTTAGAGAAAACAGGCCAAAGATCTGGAGCGAGAGGAACAACCTGAGCAACGCGCAGCGGGGTCGCCGAATCGTCTTCTGCCTCAGGCGTGTTAAGCAAAAACGTGCCCATCGCGCCCAGCGCGAAGGTCTGCGTTGCACCGAAATGTTTGATCCGATCCATGAAGTTTGAAACTGAGAAGCGCTGTTCGATAACAACCGTCAGACCTTCTAACAGACCTCTTAAAACGGCCGTTACCCAAGCACCCGCATTAAACAGAGGTAAGACGTTATATATGATGTCTCCCTCCTGCGACCGGTACTGCATGCTGGCACCGCGTACAATGGCGTGAATCCATGCATTGTAGGGAATCATGACGCCCTTGGAACGCCCAGTAGTACCCGAGGTCCACAGAATGGCGCAGGTGTCGCCATAGGATTGAGCCTCGTGATCAACTTGATACGGTGGGTAATCGAGCAACATAGCATAGTCGAAAACCTCAAACCGCGAGGTCAAGCCAGCGTCTTTAGCACCGACCAGACCCAATAGGGGAATCTCGCAAGAGAGACTCTCTAGCTGTGTTAGACCCGCGATATCGGTGAGCACTAAGGTGGCACGGCAACGGTCGATCGTCTCTTGTAACCAAACGCCTTTGTAGTCTTTGTTCACGGGAACCCACACAGCACCCAACTTGTTGATTGCCAGGGCCAATAAAACCATCTCGGGATCGTTAGCCAAAAACAAAACCACCCTATCGCCTGCCCGAACGCCTTTAGCTGCAAGGCCAGAAGCAATTCGAGAGGAGATATCGTCGGCTTGAGCAAAGGTGATTTCGGCAGTATCCGTCTTCAGGTAGACCGTATCACCGGCCTCCTGCGCCTGATGCGCCAAAATCTTCGCGAAAGTGCGATCTTGCCTATTACTCAAATCCAGCTTATTCATTCATGTTTCCTGTTATGCGGCTATCAGCTCATCGACTGCATGCATTGCGTCACGCATGGCACCCTCGATGTACCCAACACCCGTGCTATCGCCGATTTCGATCACGGGGATACCCAGGCCCGAGAGGGACTCAGCGACGGAGCCGTTTGCCTCTGCCCCCCGAGCAACAATGACCGAATCCGCGTCGACCGATTTTGCGTTTTTACTTTCGTCTGTGTAACGCACCGAGCGACCTTCGATCGCCACGCCGGAAACCCCTCGTTCCAGTAAAGCCCCATGCTCGCGAAGTTCTGCTAAGAGTCTTAGTCGGCGTACCAAAGTCAGACCCGCCCCCATTCGGGGCTCTTCATGCAGTACAGTCACTTTTCTACCACGGTCGATTAAGTACTCAGCCAGTTCCAAGCCCACTAAATCGCCGCCTACAATCACGACTCGTTTCCCTAAAGGCATCCAAAAATGTGAGATGCGACGCACTAAATCTAGGTTGCGTATCAAGCCTGTTAAATTGCCCATAGCGACTAAACTGCGAGTCAAAATCGATGTTTTTGCGGTGAGCGAGGAGTCAAAATCACCCAGCATCAAACGTCGCATATCTTCGCCACTATAGACATGCTTGTGGTCATTGCCGGGCAATTCAGGCATAAACCGCCTTGCGCCCACCGCAGTGATCACCGCACTCGGGCTCAGACTCTTAATCAGCGAAGGCGTTGCCTCGGTGTTTAACCGAATGTCAATATCAAGCGAATTCACTTCTTTAATTAACCACTTCAACAATCTCTGGTTAGGCTCATACGCCAGGCCCGCAAACCTCAGCGTACCGCCAAGCACCGGCCCCTTCTCCAACAAGGTAACCTTCTGACCCGCGAGCGCTAAACGTCGAGCGGCTTCCATACCACCAGGGCCACCACCCACAATAACGGTGTGCTTTCTATCGCTCATAATCAGGGTTGGCCGCTGATACTCAACGCCCAGCTCGGGATTGACCGCACAGAGCATAGATTCAACTTTATAAATGGCACTCACGCAGGTGTAACAGTACACACAAGGGCGAATATCGGTGACCCGGCCTTGCGCCAACTTGTTCGGAAGATCTGGATCTGCCAGCAGTTTTCGACCCATCATAAGGAAATCGTATTCCCCGCGTGCGATTGCTTCATTACCGACTTCAAGCTCAACTCGACCTGAGGTGATAACGGGGATAGACACCACATTCTTAATAGCGATTGCCGCGGCTACGTTGGCATTTTCCTCATGCGGAATATTCGATGCGGAGTGCAATTTACCCTGCCCGCCGTCATGATATGACGATACGGTTATCGCGTCTGCACCGGCTTCCTCGAGCAGTTTTGCCGTCACTTTCGCGTGTTCGACCGTTATACCGCCCTTCTTTCCGACCTCACGCGAGTCGATTTTTACAATGACAGGGTAGTCAGGGCCGACCTCGGCTCTCACCGCGCGAACCACCTCACAAATAAAGCGCGCCCGATTCTCATCACTGCCCCCGTATTCGTCAGTGCGTTGGTTGGTCTTCGGTGACAGGAATGAGGACAAGATGTAACCGTGGCCGCCGTGCACTTCAACAGCGTCACAGCCCGCTTCGATTGCGCGTCGAGCACCCTGCGCGAACTGACGCACGACTAAAGCTATGTCGTCTTTGTCGACCACCTTAAAGGTCGGCATGCCACCACCCGCGAATGCAGCCAACTCTTCCATCAGAAACCCATCAACGAAGTCGCCCTCCATTGGTCCTGGAATTGATGGAC
>JAUHWV010000151.1 GCA_030427335.1 Gammaproteobacteria bacterium
GCCTATTTACGCGGAACGCTTCAAGGCCATCCATGGCACGCTCGCGCACACGACGTCCTGTCGTGTGAGCGCCCGCTTAAAATAGGCTGCCTCCACTCGACTCATGCTGGGGTCAGGTTCGAAGAGTCTGAACCAATAGGCGTGTCACGATTCAGCTACTGCGCGGGTCAGGTTGAGCAAACCTGACCCTTTTGTCTGAGATATTTGAATTCGCCTCGCGTCGCAGCCTTTTTACGCGGAACGCTTCCAGGCCATCCATGGCACGCTCGCGCACACGACGTCGTGTCGTGTGAGCGCCCGCTTAAAATAGGCTGCCTCCACTCGGCTTGCGATACTAGAGGCTAAACCAGCATCGGATACCCGCTCGCCACGGTTCGGCTTCCTTCCCGCTAATGGCGGCGGCTGCGAAACTCGCTTCAGGCTCCGCCTGTCGCTCAAACATTCTCGCCGAAAGCTCCCGCCAACCGCGTCCAGTCAAAGCGCCTCCTAATTGTGGCTTAGCGGATATCGCTTGCTGGTTCTGCTAGATCGGCGATTTCTGTTGATTCCATTTATGCGTGGGTCAGATTCGAAGAGTCTACCCCTCATGCATCTCAGGGTTCGATCCAAGCGCGTGTCAGATTCGAAGAGTCTGAGCCAACAGGCGTGTCACGATTTAGCTATTACTAGGGTCAGGTTGAGCAAACCTGACCCTTTTGTCTGAGATATTTGAATTCGCCTCGCGTCGCAGCCTATTTACGCGGAACGCTTCAAGGCCATCCATGGCACGCTCGCGCACACGACGTCCTGTCGTGTGATCGCCCGCTTAAAATAGGCTGCCTCCACTCGGCTGGCTGAGCCACCTTGCCATTGAGTTCAGTTGATCCGAGTCAGCCGTAAATTTTAATCAATGCCCAAATCGGCCCACATAGAATCAATCTTGGCTTTGACCTCATCGCTCATAGCGATTGCGTGCCCCCATTCGCGATCGGTTTCGCCTGGCCACTTATTGGTCGCGTCAAAGCCGACTTTGGATCCGAGACCCGCGACAGGAGACGCGAAATCCAGGTAGTCGATCGGCGTATTCTCAATAAAAACACTGTCACGTTTCGGATCCATTCGGGTGGTCATGGCCCAAATGATGTCTTCCCAGTTGCGCGCATTGACGTCTTCATCGGTGACGATAATGAATTTGGTGTACATGAATTGGCGCAGGAACGACCAAATACCCAGCATCACTCGTTTGGCGTGTCCGGGATACTCTTTACGCATGGTTACAACGGCGAGTCGATAGCTGCAGCCCTCGGGTGGCAAATAAAAATCGACTATTTCAGGGAACTGCTTCTTGAGGATAGGTACAAAAACCTCATTCAAGGCGACCCCCAAAATGGCGGGCTCGTCTGGCGGCCTACCGGTGTAGGTGCTGTGGTAGATCGGGTCTTCGCGGTACGTCATGGTTTCAACCGTGAATACGGGGAACCGCTCCACCTCATTGTAGTACCCGGTGTGGTCACCGAAAGGTCCTTCATCGGCCTCTTCGCCGGGTGTCAGATAGCCTTCTAGGATGATTTCCGCCGACGCGGGAACCTGCAAACCGTGTTCTTTGCAAAGGGGCGACAAGCACTCAACCAGTTCGGTCTTGCTACCTCGCAACAAGCCAGCAAACGCATATTCTGAAAGCGTATCGGGCACAGGGGTGACCGCGCCAAGTGTGGTGGCGGGATCAGCACCCAAGGCTAGCGCCACGGGATAGGGTTTACCCGGATATTTTTGCTGCCAGTCGCGGTAATCGAGCGCGCCACCCCGATGGCTGAGCCATCGCAGTATCAGCTTGTTTCTACCGATTTTCTGCATGCGGTAGATGCCGAGATTCTGGCGCTCTTTATTGGGACCTCGGGTAATGACCAGCGGCCAGGTTACGAGTGGACCCACATCCCCCGGCCAGCAGGTTTGAATGGGGAGTTCGTCTAAGTTAACGTCGTCGCCATGTTTGGCATGGCGCTGGCACTCGGCGTTGCGAACCACTTTAGGTGCCATATTAAGAACTTGTTTCAGTAGTGGTGCTTTATCCCAAGCGTCCTTAAGGCCCTTCGGCGGATCGGGCTGGCGTAGATAAGCTAAAATCTCGCCGATTTCCCTGAGCGCGGTAATCGAATCCGCCCCCATACCCATAGCGACGCGTTCCTGTGTGCCAAATAAATTGGCGAGTACCGGCATGTTTCCCTGTGTCGGGTTTTCAAACAGGAGAGCGGGGCCCCCTTTCTTGAGCGTGCGATCAGCGATTTCAGTCATTTCCAGATACGGATCAATCGGCTGCTTGATGCGAACTAAATCACCTTTCGCCTCAAGTGCCTTGATGAATTCGCGCAGGTCTTTGTAGCTCATGTCTATGGCTCGAAAATATAAAGTCGCATTGTAGCGGGAAGGGGATAAGCTTGCGAACTTGCTGGCATATCCTCAATTGAACCGGTCAGGGGCAACCGATTTTTGAACGGGCGAGCACACAACGGCGCCGTGTTTGCGAGCGTGCTATCGATGGTTTTGAAGTGTTCTGAGTAAATCGGGTCTTATGAAAAGCGGCCGTAGTCCCGCTGACGAATGGGTCAGGTTCTGTGAACCTGGCCCAGGAGGAACAATCTGGCTCGCTCACCATGAAACTGACTTCGGCGGTCAACCGACCTCTGTGGTATGAGCTTGACCCGTTTCCTGAGAATGTGCCCGCCCTTCTCTGCGCATCGTGTAACCCTTTCGAGCAAGGGAAACAAAAAAGCCAGAGTGAATGCTCTGGCTTTTTTTAGGCTGCGGTATTGAGAAATCCAAAGACACCTATGGGTCGCTCATTATCGCGGCTAGCGATAGGCGTTGAGGATCTATTTTCGCTTCATCGACATAAAGAATTCGTCGTTGGTCTTGGTGTCTTTGAGTTTGTCGATCAAGAACTCAATCGCGGGTAGGTCCTCCATTCCGTGAAGGAGTTTTCGAAGGATCCACATACGCTGCAGCTCATCTTCACCGGTAAGCAGTTCCTCACGGCGCGTACCAGAGCGACGAATATTAATCGCAGGATAAACGCGTTTTTCAGCAACTTTCCGATCCAAGTGCAGCTCCATGTTGCCGGTGCCCTTGAATTCTTCGTAGATGACTTCGTCCATCTTCGAACCGGTATCAATCAGTGCGGTCGCAATGATCGAAAGGCTGCCGCCTTCTTCGATGTTACGTGCGGCACCGAAAAAGCGCTTGGGTCGCTCCAGTGCGTGCGCATCAACACCACCTGTGAGCACCTTTCCTGAGCTGGGTATCACTGTGTTGTAAGCGCGAGCCAGACGCGTTATGGAGTCGAGTAAGATGATCACATCGCGCTTATGCTCGACCAAACGCTTGGCCTTTTCGATTACCATATCCGCTACTTGCACGTGTCGCGCGGGGGGTTCATCGAACGTTGAGGCGACCACTTCGGCACCGCGAACGCCCACTGAGCGCTGCATCTCGGTCACCTCTTCAGGCCGCTCGTCTATGAGCAATACGATGACGTAGCATTCCGGGTTGTTGCTGATAATTGCCTGAGCGATATTCTGCATCATGATGGTTTTACCGGCTTTCGGCGGTGCAACCAATAACCCACGTTGCCCCTTACCAATGGGGGCAACCAAATCGATAATACGGCCTGTTAGATCTTCTGAGCTGCCGTTGCCTTTCTCGAGCAAAAGGCGGTCGTTGGGGAAGAGGGGCGTTAAGTTTTCGAAGAGAATTTTGTGTTTCGAGTTTTCGGGCTTATCAAAGTTGACGTCGCCTACCTTCAAAAGGGCGAAATACCGCTCATTGTCTTTGGGTGGGCGGATCTTGCCGGTAATCGTATCGCCCGTGCGCAAGTTAAAGCGTCTGATCTGACTGGGTGATACGTATATGTCGTCGGGGCCCGCTAGATAAGAGCTGTCAGCCGACCGTAAAAATCCAAATCCATCTGACAGGATTTCGAGAACACCATCTCCGTAAATGTCTTCACCGCTTTTGGCGTGTCGCTTGAGAATGGCGAATATGATGTCTTGTTTGCGAGACCGGGCCATGTTCTCGAGGCCGATTTCTTTAGCGATGTCGATGAGTTCCTGCGTGGATTTCGTCTTGAGGTCTGTCAGATTCATAGAGTTTCGTTGTTTGAGTTGTTAGAACTATGCAATGCACAGAGCAATCGCGGTCTGCGCTGCGGGGTATATAAGATTGGTTATCGTGGCGTGTACGAGCGCAGTGGGTGCGCCCAACGAAGTGAAAGGTAGCACGCCCTCGCGGGCGCGTCTACTGTTTTCGGGTTTGGCAAATGTTAGCCTAGGGTCTCGTTGATAAACTCAACGAGCTGAGTTTTCGACAGAGCACCCACTTTGGTTCCGGCGACTTCGCCATCTTTGAAGATGATCAAGGTCGGAATGCCGCGAATGCCGTATTTGGGTGCCGTTTCAGGATTGGCGTCGACATCGACTTTCGCAATCTGTAGTTTGCCGTCGAACTCGGGCGCGATCTCATCTAGGATGGGGGCGATCATTTTACAGGGACCGCACCAAGCCGCCCAAAAGTCGACCAGTACCGGTACGGGTGATTTCAAAACGGCGGTATCAAACGCCGCATCGCTTACGTGCAGAATATCGCTCATGTCGATTCCTCTAGTTTGTTTGAAAAACGGATGATAGCACTGTGAATTCAGCTTACAAGCGTTGCGCGCACTTTGTCTGGTAGGATGCCAAGCGAGAGCGGGCGATTATATGCCGACCGTTAATACCACCTTGTGTTAGTACATTGGGCTGGAAATGAAAAAGACAAGATGGACGCCCCTAAAAAGAGAAAAAATAACGTGTCTGATGGAAAGAGCCTAACGCAATCAGACAAACCCGATACCGTCGAAACGGCCGATATGGATTGGTACGTCTATTTGTTGCGCTGCTCTGACAATACACTCTATACGGGTATTACGACCGATTTGGTCCGCAGGTTACGACAGCACAATGGAGAGCTCGCTGGGGGGGCAAAGTACACGCGCGCTAAGCGCCCAGTGGAACTGGTTTGGAGTGCCCACTGCGCGAGCCGAAGTGAAGCCAGTGTGCGCGAGGCCTGGTTGAAAAAGCTGTCTCGTAGCCAAAAGTTGAAACTCGCCCTCGCCTCGAATCGGGCCGCGGAGTCTGGGTCGACTACGCTACCCTAAGCTTTGAGTGCCAGCTCGGCTTCCTCGAGTGCCTCCTGGGCCAGGAGCCAAGCCTCTTCGTATTCGCCGAGCGCGCGCGCAAGGCGGCCCTCTTCAGCAAGCAATTCGGTGAGTTGCTGCTTGTGTTCGGCTGAGTACAAAGTTTCATCAGAGAGCTTTTCTCGAATCGCGGATAGTGCGCTATCCGTTTCGCCCATCGCTTTCTCTGCCTGCTTTACCGCTTTTTGAAGCGGCTGAAGCTGCGCCCGTTTTGCTGCTGCATCCTGACGCTGCGTTTTTTTATTGCCACCTATTTCGCGCTCTGGCCTATTGTTTTGAACGGCGACTTCGCGCTTATCACTT
>JAUHWV010000012.1 GCA_030427335.1 Gammaproteobacteria bacterium
TGTCTCAAGGCGGCGGTGTCGTAAAAGTGACCCTGAGTGAGGACGGTTCCGCACTCGTTCTAGATGCCAGTACCAATGAGTCTAAGGCAGGTGTGGCGCTGGCCGAATAACCAGCGCCCAGATCGATTACCGCTCGCGGTAAGTGATGCGGCCTTTGGTGAGATCGTAGGGCGTGAGTTCAACGCGCACTTTGTCGCCGGTCAGGATACGAATGTAGTGCTTACGCATCTTACCGCTGATGTGTGCGGTAACAACGTGACCATTCTCTAGCTTTACGCGGAACGTCGTGTTGGGAAGAGTGTCTACGACCTCTCCATCCATTTCGATTTGATCTTCTTTAGCCATGCACCTGTTGCTCTTGCTGAAAACGGGCGCTATTTTGCCCTAAAAGCGCACTCAGTGCTACCGGTATCTAGGGTGAGACTTCTAGGTGGGGCTGCCACTCGCCATCGCGCAAGACTTCGATTGGCCGATACTGGATTTTATAGTCCATTTTTCGACAGCTCTGTACCCAATACCCCAAATAAACATAGGGTAAGCGCAACTGCTGCGCTAGCCGGATTTGCCACAGTATCACAAACTTGCCCAAGCTTCGTTTTGAGTCGTCGGGATCAAAGTAGGTGTAAATGGCAGAAAATCCATCGCTCAGGTGATCGACCACTGCCACGGCTTTTAAATCCTCTTCTAGCCAAAAAAAGTAGTAGTTCGTGCAGTCCCATGCGTGACCCAAAAAGGAATCAAACTGGTCACGACTCGGCGGAAACATGTCGCCGTCCGGATGGCGCTTGCGAATGTAACGATCATATAAATCGTACGCGGCAGGAAGATCCAAATTCGGGTGACTACTGACACGCAGATCTTTATTGTTTTTCAGTACCCGCTTTTGATTTGCGCTGAACGCAAACTCATCGACGGGGATCCGAACGGGTATACAAGACATACAGCCATGGCAGTGAGGCTTGTATACGTGGGCGCCCGAGCGTCTAAAACCCATGCGTGACAAACTGGTGTATAAACGTTGATCTATGGTGTGTTTCGGATCAACAAATAGGGTGGTGGCCTCTTGGTCACTCAGATAGCTGCAGGCGTGTGGGTAGGTGGTAAATACTTTTAAATGATGCAGTGACGAACTCAAACCAAATCCCTTGTGCAAGCCGGTAGCTGTCGCGGTTCCAAGACGATGCCTCGCGCTACATTCTGACCAAGTACACCTTCGAAGTCTAGGCGTGAGATCAGTTTGGCGCCCAATGACAGGAGATGTGGATTTTCAACCTGACAGTCAATGAGAACGATTCCGCTTGCGATTGACCAGACGCACAAGGCCGCTAAAGCTAATTTGGATGCATCTGGGTACGTACTGAACATCGATTCGCCGAAAAACATACCGCCTATATGCAGCCCATACAAACCGCCCACCAAAGCGCCCTCAAAGATCACCTCAATCGAATGTGCTACCCCCATACGATTGAGTTCTTGATAGGCTGCAAGCATATCGCTATCAATCCAAGTCCCGTTCTTCCGGTCCCCGGTTTCCGCGCACGCACGCATGACCTCTGCAAACTGCGTGTTACAACGAAACATTAAGTTCTTTTTTGCGGACTTTCGCAGGGATCGAGAAAAATGAAACTCCACAGGGTCCAGAACACAGCGTGGGCTCGGTGTCCACCAGAGAATGGGCTGACCATCGCTATACCATGGAAAGAGGCCTTTTTTGTATGCGTGGATCAAACGGGCAGGGCTAAGATCCCCTCCGGCCGCGAGCAAGCCTGGGGGGTCGTCCAAGGCCTCGCTCGTATCTGGGAAACCGAACGCGTCGCGCACACTCAGCCAAGATTATCCAAATAGCGCTCGGCATCCAAAGCCGCCATACAGCCAAATCCGGCGGAGGTGATCGCTTGCCGATAGATATGATCTGCGACATCGCCTGCGGCAAATACCCCGGGTATACTCGTAGCCGTCGCACCACCTGCGGTGCCCGACCGGATTTTGATATATCCTCCATCCATGTCGAGTTGCCCCTCAAACAAGCCGGTATTAGGTGTGTGACCAATTGCAATAAATACACCCGCGACATCAACTTGTGTCAGCTCGCCCGACTCACTACAACGCGCTTTCAGGCCGGTAACGCCCGACGCATCTCCCACGACCTCATCTAAGGTGTGATTCCACATAAGCTTAACGCGACCCTCTGCTGCTCGAGCGAACAGTTTGTCTTGCATGATCTTCTCAGCGCGGAGTGAGTCGCGACGATGGATTAGTGTTACTTCGCTGGCGATATTGGATAAATAAAGCGCTTCTTCAACCGCAGTGTTACCACCACCTACGACCGCGACCTTTTGCCCGCGATAGAAAAACCCATCGCAGGTCGCGCAAGCGGATACACCTTTGCCCATGAACGCGGTCTCGCTTTCGAGCCCAAGGTACTGCGCGCTGGCACCCGTCGCAATAATTAGGGCGTCGCAAGTGTAAACCGAATTACCTTCAAGGCGAAAAGGGCGTACCGAAAGGTCAGCGCGTTCGATATGATCGAAAAGGATTTCAGTGTCAAATCGTTCCGCGTGCGCCTGCATATCCTGCATTAATTGGGGGCCCTGAAGATCTGGGGCGCCCGCTGGCCAGTTTTCAACTTCCGTAGTGGTCGTTAATTGACCGCCTTGCTGCATCCCCGTAATGACGACGGGTTTAAGATTGGCGCGAGCTGCATAAATTGCTGCGGTGTAGCCCGCAGGGCCGGATCCAAGAATGATGAGTTGGTGGTGCTGCGCCATGCTGACTCCCAAGGCAAAATGAATGGAGCGTAGTCTAGAGGATTCAGTGTCCTCGATCAAAGGTCGACGCAGCAAAATGCGGGCTTTTACTCGCTCCTCACTCAGGCTACTATTACGCGCATGGCGCAAAACATAATCAAGGGTAGATTACGGGAAGGGGGCTTAATTGGCCTGTCCGCTGCGTGTATCTATTTTGTAATCGCACTTCTGACCTACAATGCCGCTGACCCGGCCTGGTCTACCTCTGGCATGAACGACAAAGCGGTTAATGCCGCAGGGCCTTTCGGAGCCTGGGTTTCAGATGTCAGTTTTTCACTAGTTGGCTACTGGGCTTATGCCGTGCCGCTACTTTTGGCATTTAAAGTTCTTCAGATTGTAACGGAACGCGGTGCCTCACATGAAAAGTGGCGAGAACTCGCGGCCGTGCGCGCGCTGGGCTTCGCATTCATTCTGGCAGCGGGTACGGCCCTGGCTAGCCTCAATGAAGTTGACGTGCCAAACCTACCGCAAGGCGCCGGTGGCATCATTGGATTACTGGTTGCCAATGTCTTCGATCAATGGTTTTCCGGTGTCGGCGCACGAGTGCTGCTGGTTGCTTTTTTACTCTTCGGATTTAGCCTCTTCACCGGACTGAGTTGGTTGAAAATCATGGATAAGCTGGGCGAGATTACGCTCAGAATCAGTCGCCAAATCTGGGATGCCACTCGCTTCAAAATGGGGCAGTATCGCGAGTCGAAAGCGCGCCAAAAGGCCATACAGACGCGTAAAATCGAGATCGAGCAACACGTTGAAGTTCAAAAAGCACGAACGCCCCCAAAAATTAAGGCGCCAAGCAAGCCGTTTGAAAAAAGCGACCGCGTGGAAAAAGAAAAACAGGTGGCTCTGTTCGAAGATATACCCGCAGACGGCGACTTGCCCGCACTGGAACTCCTCGATGCGGCCAAGCGCGATCCCAGTAAGGGCTACAGCAAAGAGGCCCTCGAGGGGCTGTCTAGATTACTCGAGCTCAAATTAAAAGACTTTGGTATCAGCGCCGAGGTGGTTAGCGTTTATCCGGGCCCTGTCATTACACGGTTTGAAATTCAGCCTGCTCCAGGGGTTAAAGTCTCGCGAATATCCAATTTGGCGAAGGACTTGGCTCGCAGCCTTGCTGTCATCAGCGTTCGCGTTGTGGAGGTCATACCCGGCAAATCCGTCGTCGGCATCGAGATACCCAACGAAGACCGTGAAATCGTTAATTTCCGTGAAGTGCTATCGTCGCGGGCCTTCGATGCAGCAAAATCCCCTCTAACCTTGGCGCTTGGACACGACATTTCGGGGCAACCTGTCGTTGCTGACCTGGCAAAAATGCCGCACCTTCTCGTCGCTGGAACCACAGGGGCAGGTAAATCGGTCGGGGTTAATGCCATGCTGCTGAGTCTACTGTACAAGTGCACCCCCGCTGACGTGCGACTGTTGTTGGTCGACCCAAAGATGCTGGAATTGTCTGTATACGACGGGATTCCACACCTGCTCACACCGGTTATTACGGATATGAAGGACGCGGCCAACGGCTTGCGCTGGTGTGTTGCCGAGATGGAGCGCAGATACAAAGTGATGGCGGCGCTGGGTGTGCGCAATCTAAGCGGATATAACCGTAAGATTGAAGATGCAGCCCGCGCGGGTGAAGTATTGACAGACCCAACTTGGCGACCGAGCCAGGACATCAGCTTCGCCGATGTCGAGCAAACAGCGCCTCCGCTCGAGCATCTGCCGGCGATCGTCGTGGTTATCGATGAGTTTGCCGACATGATCATGATCGTCGGTAAAAAAGTCGAGGAACTCATTGCTCGAATTGCGCAGAAAGCGAGAGCGGCAGGTATCCACTTGATCTTGGCAACGCAGCGTCCTTCGGTCGATGTGATAACCGGGCTGATTAAAGCCAACGTCCCCACGCGAATCGCGTTCCAGGTCTCGTCGCGTATTGACAGCCGAACCATCCTGGATCAGGGCGGGGCAGAGCAACTGCTCGGGCACGGGGATATGCTGTATCTACCGCCGGGTTCGGGTCTGCCCACCCGTGTTCACGGCGCGTTCTGCTCAGACGATGAAGTGCACCGTGTGGTGGCGGACTGGAAGAAAAGGGGCAAGCCCGATTATATCGATGGACTACTGGAAGAGGGCGGAAACACACCCGTTACTGCGCAGGAGCTCCAGAGCGGCAGTTCAGGGGATGATCCAGAGAGCGATGCCTTATATGACGAAGCCGTGCACTTTGTGCTGGAGTCACGCCGAGCATCTATCTCTGCAGTGCAGCGCAAGTTACGTATAGGCTATAACCGCGCAGCGCGTCTGATTGAAACAATGGAAGCTGCTGGGGTTGTTTCAGCGATGGGGCATAACGGTCAACGCGAGGTGCTGGCACCGCCGCCGGTAGAGCACTGATGAAATTTCTTTTGGTTCTGTTATTAATCGGCCTGACATCCCAAGTCACAGCTCAAGATAAGCCTCATGTGGAGTCTCAGACGCTGGCGGAGGAAAGCGGGGCCAAAACGGAAACGATTGATGAGGTTTTTACCTGGCCGGCACTGGAAGGGCGTTTCACTCAAACTTTAATCGACAACACTCAAGACCAGCGCGTTGAGAGCCAAGGCACATTTCGTATACTGCGCCCGGGCTATGCCGAGTGGTTGGTTGACCAGCCGGATCAAGAGGCTTTTTACCTGAGCCCTGAGGGGCTCTGGCACTTTGACCCATGGCTCGAGGTCGCCTCCTTTCATGCAGCAGAGGAACTTGACGCCGCGAGCGCCATTGCGCTACTGAGCGGCGATACCGCAGCGCTCCGTGACGAGTATGAAATCACTTATGTGGATGGCAAATTTAAGCTGTTGTCGTTAGACACCGAGGCGCAAGTGGAATGGATCGAACTTAGCGTCGACCAAGATACGATCCCCTCGCTCATGTTTGTACAAACGAGGTTGGCTCGAAGTCTCGAAATACAGTTCCTAGAAGCACGTCCCACCGACATTAACCCGTCCGACCTCGCTTTTGAACCTCCAGCAGGTGTTGAAATTCAGTGAAAACCGCCTTGAATGCGGCATCGCAATCATAAACACGGTACAATGCGCGCTCTCTGAAGGGGGTTGAAGTTGGATTGGCGTTTGATCATTACAGTGGCGTTTGGTGGCGGCTTGGGTGCGGCGCTGAGGGCGACGCTGGGTCAGTGGATCGCGCAGACGTGGCCAACCCAGTTTCCACTCGCGACCTTCACGGTTAATTTAAGCGGATCTATTCTCATAGGATTGCTAACAGCACTATTTTTGCGCGGGGATGTGGATCCCAGCGTACGATTATTCTTAATAACAGGTTTGCTGGGCGGGTTTACTACTTTCTCCAGTTTTTCGTTAGAGACGCTTCGGCTACTTCAAGAGGGTAGATCAACACTCGCTTTGGGCTATGTCGCCGCCTCTGTTTTATTTTGCATATCGGGAGCCGCTGCTGGATTTTGGTTGGCTCGCAACTTCAATTGAGCATTAAATATGTTAGATATCAAGTTTTTACGAAACAATCTTGATTTGGTCTCTGATCGTCTCAGAACGAAGGGATTTCTGTTTGACAGCGCGTCTTTCCTCGCGCTAGACGCCAAGAGAAAGCAGGCCGATGTCACCAGTCAGAACCTGCAGGCCGAACGCAAGCAGGCGTCTAAAAAAGTCGGACAGCTCATCTCTCAAGGCAAGAGTGTTGATGAGGCTAAAGCCGAGGTCGCCGAGACTCTCGCTGTGATCGATGCTCAACTAAGCGATGCGGTGAATGAAGCTAAGGCCATCCAAGCCGAACTTGACGCCATGCTCATGGCCACGCCAAATATCCCTTGCGTCAGCGTACCCCAGGGCGAGAGCGAAGCAGATAACGTCGAAATCACCCGCTGGGGCACACCACGGGAGTTCGATTTTGAGCCTAAAGATCACGTCGACATCGGCGAGGGCTTAGGGCAGCTCAGTCAAGAGTTGGGTGCCAAAATCGCCGGATCTCGTTTTACAGTCCTGCAGGCGGGCTTAGCTCGGTTGCACAGGGCCCTGACCCAGTTCATGATCGATACGCATACCTCTGCACATGGCTATCAGGAGGTATACGTCCCTTATATTGTGAACGCGGAATCCTTGCAAGGCACGGGGCAGCTACCCAAGTTTGAAGAGGATCTGTTCAAACTCAATACCGAGCAGGCTTTCTATCTGACGCCGACAGCCGAAGTTCCAGTCACTAATCTTGTGCGCGATGTAATCTTGGATAGCAGTGAAGTTGAGCCTGGGCTTAAATTTGCGTGTCACACGCCTTGTTTTAGAAGCGAGGCCGGTGCCTCAGGACGCGACACCCGCGGCATGATCCGTCAGCACCAATTTGAAAAAGTGGAACTCGTTCAGATCGTACGTCCCGAGGACTCAGAAGCCGCTCTTGAGGCGCTTACCGGCCATGCGGAGGCTATTTTGCGGGCCCTGGAACTGCCCTACCGTAAAGTAGCTCTATGTGGTGGCGATCTCGGTTTTTCTGCGCAAAAAACCTACGATTTGGAGGTATGGCTACCAGGTCAGTTAGCGTATCGTGAAATATCCTCTTGTTCGAATTTCGGTGACTACCAAGCTCGCCGCTTGCAAGCGCGATGGCGCAATCCAGAGACAGGCAAGCCTGAGCTTGTTCATACGCTCAATGGCTCGGGTCTTGCCGTGGGCCGCACGCTCGTTGCTGTTCTTGAGAATTATCAGCAGGCGGACGGATCCGTCCAGATTCCGGCCGCTTTACAGTCCTATATGGGTGGTTTAACGAGCATAGGCTAGTCATGGACTACTTACCGCTCGCATTCAAGCTCGAGGGTGAGCCCGTACTACTAGTCGGTGCTGGCGTTGTGGCTGCACGCAAAGCTCGACTCCTAAAACGTGCGGGAGCGCACCTGAAAGTCGTTGCGACTAAGATCTCGCCGGAGATGCGGGATTTGCTGGGCGAGCACGATATCTGCCTTGAGCGCGGCTTTGTAGACGATGACTGCCGAGACGTTCGATTGATTGTCGCAGCAACGAACTCCAGCGCGCTGCACGAAGCTATGTACACGCTTGCCAGACGACGCAACGTGCCCATCAATGTGGTCGATAGTCCTGATTTGTGCACCTTTATCTTCCCAGCCATAGTTGATCGAAACCCTCTTGTTATAGGAATATCCAGCAGCGGGCAAAGTCCGGTTTTAGCGCGGCTTATCCGTAAACGACTCGAAAGCTGGCTGCCCTCAAGCTACGGTGCCTTGGCGCGCTTTTTAGGCAGTATACGAGATAAAGTGAAAGCGCGGCTTGATACCGAGAATCAACGCCGAGTTTTCTATGAGGAACTGGTAGAAAGTGCTGCGGCGGAAGCTGTCTTAAATGGCGACGATAGCGCCGCACAGTCTCTCACTGACGAGCTATTGAATCACTATGGTCTCAAGAGACTGGGCGAGGTCGCACTCATCGGTGCTGGCCCCGGCGATCCAGACCTTCTGACTTTCAAAGCCCTACGCCTGCTTCAGCGCGGTGACGTCGTTTTATATGATCGTCTGGTGAGCCCGCAAATATTAGAGCTGGCGCGCCGCGACGCGGAGCTGATATACGTCGGTAAGGCACGTGATCAACATGCACTACCGCAAGACCAAATAAATCAGACCCTGCTCGATCTCGCAGAGCAGGGACTCAAAGTCGTGCGATTAAAGGGAGGTGACCCCTTCATATTTGGTCGCGGTGGCGAGGAATTAGAACTTTTAGCTGAGCGAGGTATACCGTTTCAGGTCGTACCCGGAATCACCTCGGCTGCCGGTGCCGCAAGTTATGCCGGCATCCCGCTTACGCACCGTGACTTTGCGCAGTCGGTTCGATTTCTTCCGGGCTATTTGAAACAAGGCGAGGCCGTCAGCGAGCTCGATGACACATCCGTCGAGGAGACCCTGGTAATCTACATGGGGCTGAAAGCATTACCTTCAGTGGTCGAGCGCTTGCTCAAATCCGGTCGTGCTGCGTCTACAGCGATCGCGCTGATCGAAAACGCAACGCTACCCGACCAGCGAGTCCTGATCGCGGATTTAGAGACTATAGTGAGCAAAGCCAAGGAACGTGAGTGGATAGGCCCCACGCTGATCATTGTTGGTGAGGTCATCAGACTGCATCAGCGCTTGGGCTGGTACAACACGCCTGAACGCAAGGCTATCACCTAACCTAGGTGGTATCGTGAGGCCGCTGGGCCGCTGGTCTCGCTTTAAATACTAAACGCGAGAAGAAAAAAGCGACTGTCACAGCGTAGCAGAGGTTCAACTCTCTAAAATCCAGAAACTTTTCCTGCAACCGTCAGCGTATTATCGTAGAGCAGGGCATCGATCATAACTTCGAGCGACTCACGCAGTAGCGCGTCTTTATCCGGATTGATCACCTCAGCTGTGCTATCAGTCGCGGCTTCGTCGTCTTCCTCACTCAACTCGTCAACCGTTGCGAGTAAATCTTCGCCCTCGAGCGCGCGTCGTTTATTTTCAATCGTTAACCAGCGGGCATTGCGAACCTCACGGTCTTTTTTACGCGTTTCGTAATTCAGAGACAGACGCTCCATATCATCGTTCTCGCGGCTGAGCGATACCTGCTCTTGCAGAAGTACCAGCTCTGGCACCGACATCTGTCGGTTTTGAGACGAGCTGATGAGCGTCGGAATCAATCTCTGAAAATCGCCGTATTTGTTGTGACGGACAGGCTTTATTTGATCCCACTCTAGGGCGTGGTCAAGAGCACTCTCGCCAATATCTTCGGGGTAATACAGGCTCGGAAGCGCGACATCAGGCATGACCCCTCGATGCTGAGTGCTATCCCCCGAAATACGATAAAACTTTGATTCGGTTACTTTAAGTTGGCCCGCGGGAAGAGGGAGCAGTGTTTGCACGGTACCCTTACCGTAGGACTGCGTACCCATGATCAGACCCCGGCCATAGTCTTGAATTGCGCCTGCAAAAATTTCAGAGGCAGAAGCGCTCATCCGATTGATGATCACGCCGAGAGGCCCCTTATAATAGGTACCTTTACGCCGTTTGCCATCGCGCCAAATTTGATCGCTACTGTGTCGTATCTGGACTGTCGGGCCGTACTCAATAAATAAACTCGTTAAATCGTTGGCCTCTCGCAGTGAACCACCACCATTGTTCCGGAGGTCGATCACCACAGCGTCTACTTTTTGCGACTGCAGTTCCTCTAAAAGGCGAGACACATCACGCGTCGTGCTGCGGTAATTTGGGTCACCCCGGTTTGCCGCATCAAAGTCGATGTAAAAAGTGGGTAAGTCGATAACGCCAAGGCGAAATGCTTTACCATCGCGGTCTAACTCTATGACCTTACTTTGTGCCGCCTGCTCCTCGAGCTTAACTTCATTACGGATGATCTTGATTTCTTTTCTCTCGCCTGAGGCGAGAGCTTCCGCGGGGATAACCTCTAATCGAACCATGCTTTCCTTGGGACCTCTGATGAGATCAACGACTTCATCGAGCCGCCAACCGATCACATCAACCATATCGCCGTCAGCACCTTGAGCCACGCCAACGATTTGATCCTGAGGTTTCAGCTCTCCCTGTTTATCTGCAGGCCCTTTGGGGACAATACGGTTAACTTTTGTATAGTCGCCATTCTGTTGGAGCATCGCCCCAATGCCCTCAAGTGATAGCGACATTTCAATATTGAAGTTCTCGGTACGGCGCGGCGAAAAGTAAGAGCTGTGAGGATCGTAGAGTGCCGCGAGCGTGTTGGCGTATATGCTGAAAACGTCCATAGACGTGATTTGTTTCGCCCGTTTCAGCTGATTTTGGTAGCGTTTCAAGAGTGTTTCTGAAATGGCCTCAAGTTCCTTACCCGCCAACTTAAGGTTTAACACGTCGTTTTTCAGATAGAGACGCCAGCGCTCTAACATAGCCTCTTCGCTTTCAGGCCAAGGCGCCTTACTGGGATCCAGCAGTAGATATTCTTGTTTTTCAAAGTCGAGTTTATCGATTTGTGGCTTCAACTCTCGAGTCAGTGACGTGAGCCGCTCTATTTGACGCTCTTGGTAGACGTTGAAGACCTCGAGCGCCGCAGAGAGTTCGCCTTTTTTGGCTTGGTCATCAAGCTCAAACTGATACTTTTTAAACGCATCAATATCCGCCTGAGTGAAGTAGATCCGTCTGGGATCCAAGGCGTCGATATACTCTTGCCAGTGTTCTTTTGACAGTTCGTCGTTGTACTTCAAACCTTCGTAGTGACGCGTCTCAAGTTTAGCAACAAGCGCTTGGATCGTATCACTGTGCTCCGAACCAAGGGTGAGCGCTTGCGCAAGGCCGATAGGAAAAGCAAATACGCAAGCAAGGGTAAAGCGGCAAAGGAACTTAAGTCTGAGCATAGTAAATTACGTACAAGGGATGTGCCTCGATTATGACGTTTTATCGCGGGTGTCACCATAGCACTCATCTATAAAGTGCGACAACTCATCCCGCCGCCACTTGGGCTCTCAGTTGAGTGAAGGCATCGTGTTGGCTCAGATAAATATGGCCTGTTAGCTCATCAAGGAAATGGCTCTTCTTCAAGCCATCCATAACGGGCCCCTTAACCTCGGACAAATGCAGTTTTACCCCCAGTTCCTTTAAACGTTGATTAATCATCTCGAGCGCTTCAAGTGCACTCATATCAATCACATTTACCGCCGAGCACATTAAGATGACGTGTTTTACCTCGGGATTTTTGGCGATAACTGCGTACACGACGTCTTCAAGATAGGATGCGTTAGGAAAGTACAAGCTCTCATCGATTCTGAGCGAACAAATCGCGGGATCCGTTACCACCTGATGTCGATTCACATTTCGAAAATGTTGCGTTCCTGGTACTTCACCGACGATGGCCGTATGTGGTTTAGACGTATGATACAAGTGCAGGAATATCGATAAGCCCACACCAGTCACAACGCCCAGTTCAACGCCAGCTAAAAGCGTAATCATAATGGTGCCAAGAAGGGCGACAGCGTCACGGCGCGAATAGATCCAAGCCCGTTTCACCAAACCCAAATCAACTAAACTAAGAACGGCAACAATGATGGTTGCTGCGAGCGTTGCTTTAGGCAAAAAATACAGTACGGGCGTCAAAAAGAGCGCTGCAAGCGCAATCCCCAAGGCCGTCATGATGCTGGCCGCGGGTGTCTGAGCACCGGCATCGAAGTTTACGACAGAGCGGGAAAAGCCGCCCGTTACCGGGAAGCCCGACGAGAGCCCCGAGGCGAGGTTGGCCGCCCCCAAGCCGATCAACTCTTGATCCGCTTGCACTCGTTGACGTCGCTTAGCACCCAGCGTTCGACCTACGGAGATCGATTCTACGTAGCCAATAATAGAGATCAGTACTGCAGCGGGAAGCAGCTCCTTTACTAGCGGCCAAGCAATTGACGGCAGTGAAAGGCTGGGCAAGCCGCTTGGAATAGCGCCAACAATAGCCACACCTTGATTTTCAAGGTCAAATACCACCGTCACCGCAATCGTCAGAACGATCGCCAGTACGGGCGCTGTTTTTGTCAGTGTAGAAGCCAAATCACGAGACAGACCGACGCCGATCAATACCCCCGCGAGTTTGGTGCGACACCAAAATAGAAAAACGAGCGCGAACAGCCCAACACCCACCGTGGGCAGATTTGTATCACCCAAATGGGCGAATAAGGTCTGAGCTATCGTAGGCAGTGTTTCACCGTGAGCGCTGATCCCCAAAATGTGTCGTACTTGGCTCAGCGCGATGATGATCCCCGAAGCGGATATGAACCCGGACACGACAGGATGAGATAAGAAATTAGCTAAGAATCCAAACCGCAAAAGCCCCATGGCAACCAGAAATAAGCCCGATAAGAGCGCCAGAATAATCGCTGCGTGCTGGTAGTCGGCACCGGTACTTGCCACCGCGCTTCCCACACTGGTTGCGGTCATAAGACTGACAACCGCAACCGGGCCAACAGACAATGTGCGACTCGTACCAAATAAGGCATAGGCCACCAAGGGCAGAACCGACGCGTACAAACCCACCTCGGGCGGTACGCCGGCTAGCATGGCATAAGCCAAGGATTGCGGTATCAACATGATTGTTACGATCACGGCGGCTATGAGATCCGCCGTAAACGTAGGTTGGGAGTAGCCCTTGAGCCACTCGCGCGCGGGAAACCAATCCATCTCTAGTTGTTCGAAGCAGGCACGGGCGTCACCATCCACTCTCGTCCTTTGAGCATGGCTTTCCAGTAGATGGGTGGCAAGATAATCTCTTTGAGCCACCACGCCGATCGCGTGGGCTTGCGGCCGTCAAGGACCCAAGAAGGGAAGCTGGGTAACAGCTTACCGCCGTAGCCGAACTCTGCCAAGACGATTTTGCCGCGCTCAACCGTTAACGGACAGCTACCGTAGCCATTATAGTGCGACACCCAGGCTTCTTTACCCAGGGCGTGCAGCAGGTTGTTAGCCACAATAGGCGCCTGCATGCGAGCCGCCGCTGCCGTTTTGGCATTCGGTGCGTTTTGAACGTCGCCCAAAGACCAAACGTTTTCGAAACGCTTATGTTGCAGCGTAGTCTGATCGACATCGAGCCATCCGGCTGCGTCTGCCAGCTCAGATTCACGGACAAAATCGGGAGCGCACTGGGGCGGACACACATGAATCATATCGAAGTGTTTTTCAACCAACTCCGAATTGCCCTCTGCGTCTTTTACTTCAAACCACGCGGTTTTTGCCGGTCCGTCGATCTTGACTAGGTTATGCCCAAACGACAGTGTCGCATCGTATTTCTTGACGTATTCCATCAAGGCGGGGACGTAATCCTGCACGCCGAAGAGGACAGGGCCTGCGTTACAAAATTCGACATCGATATTCTTCAGGACGCCCTGTTTAAGCCAATGATCACTCGACAAATACATGGCTTTCTGAGGCGCGCCTGCGCACTTAATCGGCATGGGTGGCTGCGTAAATAAAGCCTTGCCCGACTTAAGGCCCTGTACGAGCTTCCATGTATAAGGTGCTAGATCATAACGATAATTTGATGTCACGCCGTTTTGGCCAAGTGTGTCCGCAAGACCTTCTATGGCGCCCCAGTTTAGTTTCAGACCAGGCGCTACAACCAGCTGTTTGTAGCCCAAGTGGATGCCGTCTTCCAAGGTGACTTGATTGAGGTCGGGCTGGAAACTGGCTACCGCTTCTTTAATCCAGGTTACCGCGTCCGGAATTAACGAAGCCATGGATTTGACCGTTTGCTCCTGTGTGAACACGCCAGCGCCGACCATCGTCCAACCTGGCTGATAATAGTGCACCTCGGCGGGATCAACGATACAGATGGATAGATCACTGGCGCGCTTAAGCAGGGATGAGGCCACTGAGATGCCACCGGCACCACCGCCAATAATAACGACATCAAACTGTTTCGTGTCGGCAGTCTTCGGCGGAGTAGGGCAGGCCTGGCACAGCTTTTCCGATAATCCACTCAGATCGTAGCCATGCGTTTCAGCTTTATTGATCAGCTCTTGTGCGTCGACACCTTTCTGAGCTTCGCTCATAGACCAAAGGGTAATACTGCGAGTGCCCGTGCGGCAGTATGCATGAACCTTGCCTTCGGCATCGTCCACCGCTGATCGAAATGCCGTGATGTCCGAGCCTGTCATCTGCCCAGGAACAATAGGCTGGTGAACTGCTTGCATGCCCAAACGCTCGGCGTGATCTTGGATTTCAACGAAGGTCGGTTGATCCGGATCTTCCCCGTCGGGGCGGTTACAGATGAGCATTGTTACACCAGCATCGGCTATAGCCTGTAGATCAGTGAAGTTAATCTGATTCGAAATAGTGAGTTTGTCGTTAATCGTCGCCGTTTTCATTGTGGGTCCCCTCATTATTAGATTTATACAAATGCATTAACCGGTACTTTTAGAAACACTCGGCCTGAATCATCGGATGGCGGCATATGGCCCGCTCTCATATTCACCTGTAACGAAGGCAGGATCAAGCGCGGCATACCCAAGGTCGCATCGCGGGCCTCGCGCATCGCGACAAAGTCTTGTTCGGATACCTTGTCATTGACGTGGATATTTTGTTTTCTCTGGGCGCCCACGGTGGTTTGATACTCAAGCGCTCGACCGTTGGGGCAGTAGTCGTGACACATAAACATACGAAATTGCTCGGGAAGTTCCAGTATTCGGTGAATGGACTGATACAGTGTACGCGCATCACCACCGGGAAAATCCACCCGAGCGGTACCACCATCGGGCATAAAAATGGTGTCCCCGACGAACACAGCGTCTCCAATAATAAAGGTCATACAAGCCGGTGTGTGCCCTGGAGTGTGCACTGCATGAATAACGAGATCGCCCAACTCCAGCATATCACCGTCACCTAAAAGCCGATCAAACTGAGATCCATCCCGTTTAAATTCAGTATCTTCATTAAATACTTTGCCAAAAGTCTCTTGTACCGTCTTGATATTTTCACCAATAGCGAGCTTTCCACCTAACTTCTCTTGAATCAAGGGCGCTGCCGAGAGGTGGTCGGCATGCACGTGCGTCTCCAAGATCCACTCCACCGTCAGCTGATGCTTCTGGATGTAATCGATGATCCGCTCAGCACCACCGGTACTTATGGTTCCAGATGGGTAATCTAAATCCAAAACGGAGTCGATTACGGCGCATCGGGGATCGCCTTGTTTATACACCACGTAAGAGAAGGTATTGGTGTCTTCGTCGTAGAAGGGTACAACCTCGGGGTAAATAGCGGCCTGTAGTTCTGTGGGCAATCTCGTCATAGTCATCTCCAGTTAACACGAGTTTAAACATCACGCCTCAAGATAAGCGAAAACTGTGCCACATATTCATTTCGGAGAGGATTTAAAAAAAGCGAGAATTATCATCGAGTTGAGATGCATTGAACACACATTCGACATTTTTGACACAAAGCAGAACGCTAAAATTGACGAATCTGACAAATTAAATGACAATATCGACATGAGCGCGAACATCACCAATAAAAGTCAACTACTCCAGCTAATCGAGCTTCCAGCCATATTGGTTAACGCGAATTATGAGATTGAAGCAACCAATGGCGCCTATCATCAGGCCTTTGGCTCGATAGACCTAAGCGAGCAACCAAAGTGTTTTGCGGTGTCGCACGGTTACGACAAGCCTTGCGACCAATCAGGCGAGGATTGCCCCATGCAATCGTGCCGTGACCGCGGCGAGAAAACCCGAGTTCTGCATATTCATCACACTCCTCGAGGCAAGGAGCACGTTGACGTCGAAATGACTCCTCTTTTTGATGATTCAGGGGAGATATCGCATTTCATCGAAGTTTTGCGACCGGTTTCGGTCGGAACCGAGGAGCGTGGGCACCAGATTGCAGGCAAACATCCGCGCTTCCTGGACATCCTGAGCTCAGTATCGAGAGTAGCGGAACGTGATATCGCAGTTCTCCTTTTGGGTGACTCAGGCACGGGTAAAGAAGTGATTGCGCAGCTACTTCACCAGAAAAGCCCACGCCACAACAAACCGATGGTAACGCTCGAGTGCTCAGGGCTGACCGAAACCCTCTTTGAAAGTGAACTCTTTGGACACACCAAGGGGGCCTTTACGGGTGCCAATTTTGAGCGCCAAGGTCTCGCATCTACAGCCGATGGCGGGACGCTCTTTTTGGATGAGGTCGGCGATATCCCCCTCAATTTGCAAGTTAAGCTCCTGCGTCTGATAGAAACCGGGACCTACCGACCTCTCGGCTCGAGCGACACAAGACGAACGGATTTTCGTTTGATATGCGCCACGCACCACAACCTATGGGAGCGTGTGCAAGAAGGGCTCTTCCGGCTTGATTTGTACTACCGAATCAACGTTTTTCCTATACGAATGCCCAGCCTTGACGAGCGAAAAACCGACATCCCATTGATTGCCGACGCGATACTCGAGGGCTTCGATAAGCGGCGTCGGTATCACTTGACTGAATCGGCCAAACAAAAACTTCAAAGCACCGATTGGCCTGGCAATATCCGAGAGTTGAGAAACTTCCTACTGCGAGCCAGCGTGCTCGCTGAGGGCAATCTGATACCACCCGCTCTGATAGATAGCCTATTGCAACAGCGTGCCCAGGAAACCGGCATTGGCGTGGCCTCTGACACAAGCCAAGTTGTACACTCCCAGTTGACCCTGAAGCAGCTAGAAAAAGCGTATTTTAAAAGCCTGATGGATCGCTGCGGTAATGATAAGTCAAAGGCAGCCAAGGCGGCGGGAATCAGCTTAAGGACTCTGTATCGAAAGCTTGAAGAGCAGTGAGCATACGGGCGTGAACCTGCTGACACTTAGAGGCAAAGCTTGGACTTAGATACGTATGTGCTTTGATTGCGAGTGGGAACCTCGCACAATACTAGTTCGTTCCACTAAATCAAAAAGGAGGATATCTTGACCCAGAACCTCGCGTGGCCCAGCGGAGCAGAGATGCCGTTGCCAGAACACAACCATCACGTACTCAGTTTTTTGTCATCACGACGCTCTTCCGTAGCGGCGACACTAACAGCCCCAGGACCCAACGACGATCAGATTGACACTATCTTAACGATCGCTGCTCGCGTTCCGGACCACCGTAAACTTGTGCCTTTCCGTTTTCTCATTATAGAACGAGACGCTGCGCGGCGCGCAGGAGAGGCGGCATGCAGGATCGCCCAACAACGGGAACCAATGTTGCCAGAGGCTTTGCAGCAATTTGAAAAACACCGCTTCCTGCGAGCACCAACGACAGTAGTCGTGATTTTCAAACCGACAGAGGGGCATAAAACACCCGTAAAAGAGCAACTACTAACCAGCGGTATAGCCGCCTACAATCTAGTATTGGCCGCCAATGCATTGGGGTTCGGTGCACAGTGGATCACCGAGTGGCTCGCCGAGGATAGGGCGTTTGCTGATTACTTAGGCTTACAAACCAATGAGCAGATCACCGGTTTTGTTCACATTGGAACGTGCACCCAAGCATCTTTGGAGCGATCTCGCCCAGAGCTTGCCGATATCGTGTCGCGTCATAAATGAATTTGGGCGTGCAACTCGAGGCTGTCGCTTCTGGCTATCGCGCCAATACGGGCGACGACAGCTGCGCTACGATCTTGCGGAGCCCCCGAGAGAGTACCTCCATAGGAGCAGAGGAATGAACTTGAATTTAGCGGGCAAAATAGCGCTTGTTACAGGATCAGATCGAAGAACAGGGAGCGTAATAGCGGAATCTCTAACAAAAGAGGGCGCTCTCGTCGTAAGCCACAGTAACGACGAGAGCGGCGTAAGTGAAACACTCAAAGTCCGAGGAGATCTAACCAATGAGGTCGGACGCACCCGTGTACTCCAGGAACTCAGACAACGTGAACTCCAACCCGATATCCTGATTAACAACTTTGGCCTTACCGAGGCCCATAGCTGGCAGGACACTGAGGAATCGCTTTGGCTCGAGATGTACCAAGTAAACGCGCTATCTGCGATACGGCTCAGCCAATCACTGGCGCCTGCAATGAAAACCAAGGGCTGGGGACGCATTGTCCAACTGGGCACTATCGGTAGCGAGGTGCCAGCAGCAGAGCGGCCAGCTTATTATGCCGCGAAGGCCGCACTCACCAATGCCTCGCTGAGTCTGGCTCAAGAGCTTGCTCGTAGCGGCGTGACGGTGAACACCGTCTCACCGGGTCTCATAAAAACCGAGGATATCGTAAAACTATTCACCACGGTCGCGCGCAAGCGGTCATGGCCATCAGATTGGAACGCCATCGAATCGAAAATCACCACGAGTGAGTTTCCGAATTTGACGGGCAGGCTGGTAGAGATGCAGGAGGTCGCCGATCTGGTGTGCTTTTTATGCAGCGAGTCTGCGCGGTCGATCACAGGGCAAAATCTCCGTTTAGATGGCGGGGCAGTTGTTCACTTTTGAGGGCTAGCACTCTCGAATCCAATATTTAACATAATATATATTATGCGAATTACAGTATGGCTAAGATCGTCTGGTTAGAATACCTAGGAGAGAAAATCTTGCCATGCCTACAGACTCTTGTAGACTGCTCTTTCTCACGCGAACGAGATTGATATGAAACGCATCCTAAGAAATCTGGCCATCGCTTTGCTTATATTAACGATTACCGTATTGGCATGGTTAACTGACCCAACGGAACATCAAAATTGCGAAGATTTAAATGACGACGTCGCCGCCGTCGTGATTGGTGACACTGAGGATCAGGCCGGAATGGAAACGCGAGCGCTAGGAGCCGCGGCTAATTGCAAACCGAAACAACCCGTCGAAAAAGACAGGAATTAGAGGCTTTGTCGTTTGATCGCGACTGAGCGTCGAATTCGCTCATAGGCAATGAGTCGCAATGACTCATAAAGCCGGATGAAAGCTAGAGTTTCGCCACAAGTGCCTTACGCTCCTCGTGTCGAGCGGCATCCGTAATTTGGCGATCGGGACGTGTCGGCACCATCTCGGCTTTTTCAAGCAGTCGTCGCGCCAGCAAGGTGTCGTTCTGATCAAGCGCAAACTCCGCGTACATTACGAAGAAATCCAAGGTATTGGCGCCTTCATTTTCCGCTTGCTCGAAGAATGCTTTAGCTTTTTTTCCGCTACCAAAGCCTATAGGCCAACTCGGCACTTTAGAATAAAGAGTGCCAAGACTCCCGAGTGCCGCCGCCTTGACGCTTCCAGAATCGAGTTTGAGTGCGGCTTCAAAATCCTTTTTAGCCTGTTTGGCGTGCCCTAAAGCACTCAACCCCCCTATCTCCCCCGCATAAGACGATTCGATAATGCCCGCCCACAGCATATGTTCGGCCGACTGACTGTGTTCCTCTCTCAGGACTGCGGCCTCTTCCAGCAAGCCATCAAATGCGACTTTTTGCGCCTCGCCTTCGAGCTGGAAATTTGCCTTTTCCCAGGTATGAATTAAATCGGCAAGCGGCTGCGCATTAACAGACAATGCCAAGCCCCAAACCCACATTCCGACTAGAAATTTTGCGAACGTTTTCATAAAGGGATCCTGATAGACCATGCGTTAAACCCCATGAAACTTAGCCAACAAATCTTAAGGAGTTATTAAGCGCCACTGGCGATCGCCGGTTCGTAGGCTTCTATAAATTCTTGAGGCATACGACTCGGCTTGCCAGTGGTTAAGCGAATGCAGACAAAACGCCACAGCCCCTGACACAAGAGCGCCCCGCTGGATCCGTGTCTAACTTCGAACGCGCGTTCCATGTTGAGCTTGTTATCCATAAAAGTCAGCCATGTTCCGACGACAATCTCGTCGCCAGTATAGGCCGCTTGGACATAGTCAAACTCGGCTCTCACTACCGCCATAGCGCGATCTAGCGTTTTATAGACGTCCAAATCCATGCCCAGTGACGCAGAATGTGCCCACGCAGCTTGCTCGCACCACTGAATATACTGCGTGTTATTGACGTGCCCTAACCCGTCGATATGAGTCTCGCGAACCACTACGTTCAATAGGTAAGGCTCTGGAAGTTTCCAATCCATCGATTAGAACCACCGATTTAAATGTTGCGACCATATGCGTGCAAAAGCTCGGCTCAAGCCTAGCTCAGCTGCTAAACCCAATTTCTCCGCAAGCGTCTTCTTGTGCTCGTATGTAATTTTATAGACCTTTTTGGAAGTCGCGCTGTCGAGGATATAGTCATCACTCGTCTGAATTCGGTCAATCAAGCCTTTGGCTAAAGCGTCGCGTCCATACCAGACCTCACCCGTCGCTACCGCCTCTAGATCCAGCTCCGGTCGATGCTCAGCTATGAATTGCTTAAATAGCTCGTGGGTAGTCTCTAGCTCTTCAATAAATTTCTGGCGTCCCTTTTCAGTATTTTCACCCAGCACGGTCAGGGTTCTTTTATACTCACCTGCGGTTAGAATCTCGACATCAATATCGTTTTTCTTCAACAGTCGATGCACGTTAGGAACTTGAGCAACCACCCCTATCGATCCAATTACCGAGAAAGGCGCCGCAATGATTTCGTCTGCAACGCAGGCCATCATGTAGCCTCCACTGGCGGCAACTTCATCCACCACCACAACCAGCCTCAACCCCGCCTGCTTTATACGGGCTAACTGGCTCGCGGCTAGGCCATAGCTGTGCACCAAGCCCCCTGGGCTCTGCAGTCGCACCAATACCTCGTCCGATGCCTGCTTGTTGCCAACAATTGCTGTGATCTCCTGTCGTAGCGCCTCGACCCCGCTGGCTTTGATGTCACCGTCAAAATCAAGAACAAACAAACGTCCGTGAGCAGCCTCCTCTGGTTGTTCGTCTGCACCTTTTTGCTTGCGTTGTTTTTTCTCGTCTTTCGCTTCCTGCTTAGCTTTCTTTTTTTGAGCCTTTCGGTGCTGCTTTAAATCGGCTTCTGAAAGTAAGCTCTCCTGGAAGTCATCGGACTGCTCTTTTAGCTCTTCATTCAGATCCAGTATTCGAATTTGACCATCGCGCCCATTGCTGCGATTACGCTGACTCAGTCCTGCGATGAAACCAACGACGAGCACAACCACGGCCGCAATCGTTATCGCCTTCAATAAAAAAACCCCGTAGTCGACCAACCATTCCATCTTGATTTTCCTTTAAAAAAGCGACATACCCAGCGACCGCAGCTGGCAATAATGTTCTATTAATCTTCCAGCGATACTCATCGTTGGCGGTATATTGGGCGGCAGGTCGCGATAATCAAACCAGCGTGCCTCGGCAATTTCATCGCCATCCACTTCAATTTCTCCGCCTTGGTATTGAGCGAAGTAACCAAGCATCAGCTGGTCAGGAAAAGGCCAAGATTGAGAATCGAAATAGACCACCTGTCCCACATCGACACCCACCTCTTCTTTGACTTCTCGAACAACGGTCTCTTCTGCGCTCTCCCCCGCCTCAACGAAACCTGCGAGCGTTGAATACATGGGGCGCGGAAAACGGGCGTTCCGCGCAAGTAATACACGGTCGCCATCAACCACCAAGGTAATGCCACAGGGAGACACTCTAGGATAGGTCGTATGGCCACAGCGGTCACACTGAAGCCCCGGCTCTGAGGGGTGCATTATATTGCCACCACCACAAACACCGCAAAACCGATGGGTGTGACGCCAGTGCGCTAAGTGGGCCCCTCGCGAGACCAAGGCTCGCGCCTCCCCTTGAAGTGAAGGCAGCACGCGGTACAGATTGTTTGGTGCAAAAGCCATAGGATCCAGTTCCGCCTCAGCTAAGGTATGAACTGCATCAACAGAGAAACCTTTGTATGAGCCCACCCGCTGTCTAGTGGCATGATCTAGCAGGTCGCTTGGGAAATCGGATTCGCGGTGAAGGTACCCCTCGGGAATGCGCATGTCACAGACGAGTTCTCCGCGACGAAAAATCATAAGATGGCGCTGTTCTGACATTTTGAATACTCACTAGGCAAAGGGGCAATGGTATGCGCAGAGGGAAGTGCCCGCAAGTTGTGGAGAGATTTGGTGAAACAACGCGCTCAAAATGTTCTGGCAGTCCGCGATGTAGCTCCGTAAAGATCTAGCAGAATTTAGCGCAAGGGCACTTTGCAGGACAGGTTCGATCGCATAGACTAGGTCGCACCTTTATAACTACACGCAAGGTACGTCAATGAATCAAACACTAATTGGGGCTCTGTGGGGGAACTTTTTAGGACACAGCCCCGTCTGGTACAAGCAATGCATCATCGCTTTTCTTGTACTCAACCCGATCATTCTAGCCATAGCGGGCCCCTTCATACTGGGATGGTTCTTGATCGCGGAATTTATCTTTACCTTAGCGCTGGCTCTGCGCTGCTATCCTTTACAGCCAGGGGGATTGCTCGCAATCGAAGCAGTCATTTTGGGAATGGCGTCGCCTGAAACGGTGTATCACGAAGCCGTTGCCAACTTCGAGGTAATCCTGCTGCTTATGTTTATGGTTGCAGGAATATACTTTATGAAAGACCTGCTTCTGTTTGTTTTTACTAAACTTTTACTGAACGTCAAGTCCAAAAAAGTGCTCGCTCTCATGTTCAGCGTGGTTGCTGCGCTGCTCTCCGCTTTCTTAGATGCACTGACCGTCACCGCCGTTCTTATTAGCGTTGGCGTTGGCTTCTATGCGGTATATCACCGCTTTGCGTCTGGGAAGAACTTGCAGCACATTGAACACGATCACGCCGATGACGTCAGCATCCATGAACATCATCAAGAGGATTTAGAACAGTTCCGTGCGTTCCTACGCTCGCTCTTGATGCATGGAGCTGTGGGAACTGCACTCGGTGGCGTCTGTACACTGGTGGGTGAGCCTCAAAACCTGCTTATTGCGACCGTGGCCGGATGGGATTTCGTGACGTTTGTCGTCAAAATGGCGCCCGTTACCGTTCCGGTCCTTGTCTGCGGGCTGCTCACCTGCTACCTCTTAGAGGTGACTGGAAAATTTGGCTATGGCGCCGAGCTACCGCACAACGTCAGACTCGTACTCGAAGATTTTCAGCGTGGCGAAGAGCTCAAAAGAAACCCTACAACAAATGCGAAACTGCTCGTACAGGGAATCATTGCGGCCTTATTAGTTATCGCGCTTGCAATGCACTGGGCGGCAGTCGGTCTTATCGGGTTAATGGTTATTGTGCTGCTCACCGCGTTTAATGGGGTCGTAGAAGAGCACCAAATCGGTCACGCCTTTGAAGAGGCTCTGCCTTTCACCGCGCTCCTGGTGGTGTTTTTTGCCATTGTTGCGGTGATCCACGAGCAGCATCTGTTCACACCTGTCATCGACGCTGTATTGCACATGGAAGGTAGCATACGTCCTACCATGTTTTTTTTGGCGAATGGCCTGCTGTCTATGATCAGCGACAACGTGTTTGTTGCGACGGTATACATCAGCGAGGTTAAGCAGGCTTTGGATGCAGGAACCATCACTCGAGCTGAGTTCGATCAGATGGCCGTAGCGATCAACACGGGTACCAACTTGCCCAGCGTGGCAACACCAAACGGTCAAGCGGCATTTCTGTTCCTGTTAACCTCTGCTCTAGCGCCATTGATCCGACTTTCCTATGGAAAAATGGCGTTTATGGCTCTGCCTTACACGATCGTCTTAGGCGGCGTAGGCGTACTCTGTGTAAACCTATTCATCTAATCGACCAACGCAAAAATCAGGACTGACGGCGCCAAAGGGCGCCGTCGCTTTTTTTGTCGAGCATGGATAGATAGGCCTCATGGTCAGCCAATTCTTGCTCGTCTGCCCTTTGCACCTTTAATGAGACACCGTCACGACTAACGCGGTAGATCTCTCCCTGAACCCAGTCACTGAATTCAGAGCCCCTCCCCGAGTCGCTTTGTAAGCCGAGATCGGTTTGGCCACCCGTCATGGCAAGATAGACGTCGGCCAGAATCTCGGAGTCAAGCAACGCGCCGTGCAGATCGCGCGATGAGTTATCAACGCCATAGCGTACGCACAGGGCATCGAGTGTATTGCGCTGACCAGGATGCAAACTGCGCGCCATTTTCAGGGTGTCGATCACGCCACAGAAGTCGCCTACAGAGCGAGCACCCTCGCCACTATGCTGCGCTAACAGATCGAGTTCATAATCAAGAAACCCAATATCAAAGGGCGCGTTGTGAATTATGAGCTCGGCCCCGGTGATGAAAGCTAAAAAATCATCTGCAATGTGCGCGAATACTGGCTTGTCAGCTAGAAAGTCATTCCCAATACCGTGGACTTCGTAAGCGCCTGCATCCACCCCACGTTCAGGGTTGATGTACTGATGATAGTGCCGCCCTGTGAGCCTTCGATTGACAAGTTCCACACAACCGATCTCAATAATCCGGTGACCATCCGATGTCTCTAAGCCCGTTGTTTCTGTATCGAGAACAATTTGTCGCATTTAGGGTCCTATTTTCAGGCTTTCTATGCCTTTATTCGCTAATTGATCGGCTCGTTCATTTCCTGGATCACCAGAATGCCCCTTCACCCAATGCCATTCGATCTGGTGTGGCTGCATCGCAGAATCGAGGGCCTGCCATAGATCCTGATTCTTAACGGGTTTTTTCGCGGCCGTTTTCCAACCATTCCGCTTCCAGTTTGCCATCCACTGATTTATGCCGTCTTTGACGTAGGTTGAGTCGGTATACAAATCGACTTTGCAAGCGAACTTCAGTGCCTTAAGCGCTTCGATACTCGCTAACAATTCCATCCGATTGTTCGTCGTTTGCTTTTCACCACCGCAAAGTTCTCGCTCATGTTCACCGAACTTGAGCAGAGCCCCCCAGCCGCCTATGCCGGGATTCCCCTTGCAAGCGCCATCGGTGTAAATTGTGACCTGTTTCATTCCTGCGGGAGCTCCACTCGGGTCTTGGAAGTAGCGGCAGGTGCTCTCAAACCGATTGCTCTCAGCTTCGGCCTTATTCGCAGACGTGTGGGTTTAACCAGCGCACTGACCTGCTTTACCGCGTGCATCATGTAAATTTGCCCCCAAGGCATGCGATGCTCTTCTAGCCACCCATTGATTTTGAGGGCGGTTTGATTGAACCGATTAAAGCGGTTCGTGAGCGGCAAATGACCAAACTGACGAAGCTCTGAACGCTCCATTCCGAGCAAGCGCATCCAATCCTCCAGCCGATGGGCCGACAATTGCGCGTTTGGCGCATAGGCACCGGTCCAAGGCAAGCGAGCCAACCCACTCTTAACGCTCACAAGGCTCATGGGGTTCAAGCCAAGTAAAAAAAGGTGGCCTTGAGGTGTCAAAATTCTCTGTATCTCTCGCAAAGTCGCATGTGGATCAGTGGCGGTATCCAGGCTATGAACGGCGATTACAACATCGACACTCTCTGTTTCTAGTGGAAGCTCATGACTGTGAGCCAACACGCCGCCAATGCGGCCGACTTTGAACCGATGATTGATGTGCGACGCCGCAGATAAGCCTTCGCCCTCAAAATCGCTAAGCTCGCATAAGTGATAGCCGAAACAGGTCTGCAACCGCTTTTCCAGCTCATCGCGAATCGCATTCACAACCGAACTAAATAGATCTGATTGGTACAAATGCTGTAAAGCCGAAGCCTGTGTTCGGCTTGTTGCCTGATCCATAGTGCTTTATCCTTGGCCTGAGTGATTTCCCCTGAAGGATACCGTGTGAACATCTTACCGATACCCGCCTTCCACGACAATTATATCTGGTTGATCGAGACACAGGCTGGTACGGCCATCGTTGTGGATCCGGGCGATGCAAACGCCGTAAAACAACGACTTCAGCAGCGCAATCTCGCGCTATCAGCTATCTTGGTAACGCACCACCACCCAGACCATACGGGCGGCATAGATGAGCTGACAGAGCACTACGGAGCCAGGGTGATTGGGCCGGCCAACAGTCCCTACCCCAACATCAAAGAAAAAGTCACCGAGGGAGAGACGGTCGAGATAGACGGTCATTCGTTCTCTGTCTTACATATTCCGGGACACACGCTCGACCATATTGCCTTCTATTGTGAAGAGGAAGCCGCGCTATTTTGCGGCGATACGGTTTTCAGTGGCGGCTGCGGCAGAGTATTTGAAGGCACGCACGAACAAATGCGTGACTCTATCGACAAACTGCGCACATTACCTGCCAGTACGCGCTTATACCCCGCACACGAATACACAGAATCGAATTTACGCTTCGCTCTGATGGTAGAGCCAGAAAACGAGGCGCTGGTGGATCGCGTGAATGAAGTCCAAGCGCTTCGATCTCGTGGTGAGCCCACCCTACCCTGTTTGCTCGAAAATGAACTTCAGACGAACCCCTTCCTACGATGGGATCAGCCTGGCGTGATTGCCAGTGCACTTGAGCGCGAACCCAGTGCGGCACGGGAAGCCGTATTCGGCATTATCCGTGAATGGAAGAACCAAGCCTGATGCGAGTATTGTTGCTCGCTAGCGTTTTTATTTTCCTGCAGGGATGTGTGGGCTTCGAGCGCGTTCAGGACAAAACTCAGCCCGCTCTGGCTGTCGAAGATCAAGCCAGCGTCCAAAACCCCGTAGCAGATTCAAAAGAAAAACCGGAGGATATAGCTCCTGTAGATCTTTGGGGGCGCATCAGAGCAGACTTAAAGTGGTCAATAGCAGACCATCCCACAGTGGAGGCTCAGCGTAACCACTACTTGGGCCAAGACGCTCTGTTTGAAATCCTATCAGAGCGTGCCTCTTGGTACTTATTCTACATCGTTGAGCAGGTCGAGCAGCGTAATTTACCGATCGAATTGGCCTTACTGCCCATTGTGGAAAGCACCTTGATACCGCAATCCATGTCACACCGAAGCGCCGCTGGGCTATGGCAGATTATGCCAAGCACGGGCAAACACCTGGGGCTGACACAGAACTGGTGGTACGATGGGCGACTGGACATCAGAAGCTCGACGGATGTTGCCCTGACCTATCTCGAGTCACTTAATAATCGCTTTGATGGTGACTGGTTACTGGCCTTGTCGGCCTACAATGCAGGTGCCGCTCGTGTAAAACGCGCGCAAGCAGCCAATGATCGAAAAGGGTTACCAACAGATTATTGGTCACTCAAACTGCCAAGAGAAACACGGCACTACCTCCCACGCCTGCTGGCGCTGGCGCAAATCATCAAGGATCCAGATCATTACGGCGTGCACCTGCCGGTCGTTCCCAACGCACCTGCTTTTGCGCCCATCGCTTTACCTGGCCAAATAGAGGTAGCGGACGTGGCCAAACGTTTCGATATTGAAGAAGACGTGCTGAGACGATTCAACCCGGGGATTTTACGCTGGGCTACCGACCCTAACGGCCTGCACGAGATTCTAGTCCCTTTCGACCGATTTGAAGAAGCCAAAGCGATCGCAAGCAACCTTCCCGTTGGAACGTCTGTTGAATGGCATCGTTACACCATTCAGCCCGGCGACAGTATCATCCGGATCGCTAAACGGTTTCAGATCGATGTCGGGATGCTGCGCGCGGCGAACGACTTAGAGGGTAGCTTTATTCGCGCCGGCGCTACACTCATGATCCCCGTGGGCGGAGAACCCACTTTGCTTGCCAACGGAAACACAGTGTATCGCGCCTCGGTAAACTATACCGTTCGCAGAGGTGACTCCCTATCCAAAATCGCCAGTCGCTTCAAAATCAGCATACGCGAGCTCGTTTCATGGAACGAACTGGATCCATCGGACTATCTGCAACCAGGGCAACGCTTGACTCTATTCCCGAGCCAAGGTTAACACTGGATTTACAAAAAACCTTAGATAAGCTGAAATAAACACAGCAACGTCCGCTACGTCGCACGCTGACTTGCGACACGGTCTGGCACCTTCGCACTAGAGTTCGATCAAGTCTTCAAGGTCGGTGCTCAAAATACCTACCCTGGGCTGCATGCCGAACAAGCGTGCCACCGCTTCTCTGTATTCAAGAAGCTGCGCTTCGTACTCCTCGACAAGACGGGCTCGGAAGGCCAATTCTGTCTCGTCAGCGTTGCGGGCTCCGGTCTTAAAATCGAGCACCCACAGTTCATCGCGCGTCTTATGTCGCAGTATCAGATCCACAACCCGCGTCGCGATCTCGTTCCCAATCTTTAATTTGATACGCACTTCAGTCTCACGCGTCCAATCTGCCGATTTGAATACCCAATCCGACCAGTGGGTTGAGACGACGCCTTCGACAACCTTTTGAGCACGTTCGCAAATTTGCTGGATCTGATCAAAAGGGAACCCCGACCGCAACAGCCGCTCTTGATTCCAACTGGACAGAACATCATCACCCTGCGGCAAACGCCCCACCCGGACGGCGAGATCAAAGGCACCATGAACCAGAGTGCCAACCGCAGCCGGGATTGCATCGTTGCTACACTCCAACGTGATTGGCAACTCTGCACTTGATCCCAATTTGACAGGAACTACTGTATTTGAAGAGGAGGTCGTATAGGCGTAACGCCACAAGCCCGTCCTATTGGTGGCCTGTGGATTTTGACTGACCGCATGGCCTTGGTGCCAGATAACATCTCCTGCCAAGCGGTCCCACACCCGTCCAAGCATGGAGCTCGCGGGTGCCGCAAGTGTCTCTATATCATCATCGGTCTTCCAGCTCCCAGTGATAACAAGACGCTCACGTGCTCGAGTGAATGCCACATAGGCGAGACGCTCGTTCTCTGCTAGATCCGCCGCTTTATCTCGCTGA
>JAUHWV010000013.1 GCA_030427335.1 Gammaproteobacteria bacterium
GAGGTTCTGTGACGATGTTTTCCTGCGTTAGAGGCTTATCCTGACTCGCAGTAATATCGACCGTGTCATCCGCAAGGCTCAGTTCTTGATTTGGGCTGACCACTTGCTCACTTGCATTTTCAGGGCGGCTATTCGCGAGTTCCGCCTCAAAGTCTTGCGCTGGTGCATCCTCAAAAAAGGCGCCTAGGTCGAATTCTGCTTCCTCAACGGTCTCCGTTTCTACGCTCCGGGGGGGCACCACAATATCGCTATTTTCGTCGATTCCAAGCCCATCGATGGAAAGGTCCCCTTCACTTTGTGGCAGGTCCAGACTCAGGTCGAAGTCAGCACCCGTGGTATCGCTCTCCCACTCTTCTAGTTCATTCTGAAGTGCGTTTAACTCATCATCTGAAAATATGTCGTTTGAACCATCATTGGAGTTGGGTGCCTCGGTCTCCTCCGGTAGCGCTATTTCCTCTACCTCTGGGAGAGTGCGGGTGGTTCGCGCTTGACGGCGATTTCGCACTTCATCCATTACCGAAGACAAATCTGATGCCTCTTCAATAGGTCTCTGTTTAATAAAGCTTGGAGTCGCGGTCTCTTCCAAAACGCTGGGCATCGAGAACGGATCTGGTTCGGCTCCTGTCGATCCAAGTCGAGCGATGAGGGGTTGTAGTTCGGGCCAAGAGTCTGGTGGGGGCGTGTTCGCGGCGTTCGCTAACACAATTTGGTCGATATTGAGCTGAAGATCGCGCTGGTTTCTTGCCATGATAAGCCAAGGTGCTGCGAACTGTATGCCGAGCAGCAATAGAATCGATGCAATCAACATCCACGGAAGCTGCTCCAGTCTCTCAAGTGTTTTCGCGTTGGGGCGATATAAAATCTGCCACTGGCTCTCTGGAATTTTAAGCTTTGTTGCATCGGGTGCGTTCTCTTGAACGCGGCCGGAGCTGAAGATGGGATGAATTTCTTGGCCACCCGTGGGCTCGATAACGATTTGCCCCAAGGATACGTTAGATTCGGCATTGGGGGCGGCTGGCGTTAACAGGTCGCGGTAGTAAGCATCAGAGCGTGTCAACAATATAACGGCTTTTGCACCATCTGCAGCGGCCCATGTCGAGGATGCTGCAAATGAAACCAGGCTGTCGGTGTTGACGGCATAAGCCTCGGGCGCCGGAGACTCCAGCTGGGCTCGGCGTATGAGGTCCACTTCGATATGGTTGCGCAGCGTATCTGTGCCTGAGAGCATGGCGGAGGTGCCAAGTTCGTCAATGCGAATTAGTCGCAAACTTACCGCTTCTGGAAAGGCGCTAGCCAACTGCGTTTGCGCTATCGACAGGGCTTTAGGTGATCCCTCTTTGATGGCGGTTTTTGTGGCGGGGCTATCCAACAAGCTCCTGAGTTGATCTTGGGTTGATCGGATATTTTGGCTCAGTCGATCGGCGAGTGCAGCCGCTTCGGACAAACTGACATTGCGTTTATTCGCAGCTCGCTCAGCCGGTATTTCAATAAAAAACACATAGGAAGCTAACGCTAGTGATAGTGCAACGATGACGCTATAAATCTTTAAAAAGCTGCCGCGAGTTGCGAACGCGGGTGTTTTGAAGCCGTACTTTGTGTGCAGGTGCTTCATGTTTTAAGCCCTCGTCGCATTGCTCTTATTGCTACTTGTCAATCGAGCAATCTCAGCAATGCTCTGCCGTGCAATCTCCAGCTTCGTCGACGACGAAATAGTGTGTTCCTTGTTTTCGCTGATAATCGTTACGCTGTTTGTGTCGGAGCCGAACACCGGTTGCGCCGCGACGTCGTTCGCTATAATAATGTCTAGTTGCTTCTTAGCCCGTTTGACTCGCGCTTGTTCAAGCAGATTCTCAGTTTCGGCTGCGAAGCCTACGCACAGTAGATCCGGGTATTCATTTGCGATGGTGGCAACGATATCCGGGTTTTGCTCTAGCACAAGAGTAAGGTTGTCTTCGCCGGTTTTTTTTAGTTTTTGCTGAGCGACACTTCTAGGGCGATAGTCCGCTACCGCTGCACAGGCGATAAAAATATCGGCCTCTTTGCAGACCTCTCTGCAGGCCGCCAACATGTCTAAAGCGCTGATTACATCCACTCGGTTGACACGACCGGGTGTCTCTAAATTGACTGGCCCAGAAATAAGGGTAACCTTCGCTCCAGCTTCGATTGCCGCTCTGGCTAAGGCAAATCCCATCTTCCCTGAGCTATGGTTGGTTAGGTAACGAACGGGATCGATTGCTTCGCGGGTGGGCCCAGCGGTAATTACTACGTGTTTGTTTTGAAGTTCACGTGACGGAAAAAACGAATCCACTACGTTAACGATGTCACTTGGTTCGCTCATGCGGCCCGAGCCGATATCGCCGCAGGCCTGCTCCCCAGACTCCGGGCCGATCATGTGAAAACCCTTAGCTACTAGGGCGGATATGTTTTGTTGCGTAGCGGGTTGCGCCCACATTTGTTGGTTCATGGCGGGCGCGAGGAATATGGGAGCGCTGCTTGCCAAGCAGACGGTCGTAAGCAAATTGTTAGCAGCGCCGGCATTGAGCGAGGATAAGGTCTCGGCCGCGGCGGGTGCGACAATAATGGCGTCGGCCCAGCGCGCCAGCTCGATGTGCCCCATTCCCCGCTCCGCCTCTTCGTCAAGAAGCTCTGTATGAACGGAGTGGCCGCTCAAAGCTTGAAGCGTAAGTGGCGTAATGAAGGCTTGGGCGCCCTGCGTCATGATGACGCGTACGTCTGCCCCCGCTTTTTGCAGTAGCCTAACGAGCTCGGCGGATTTGTACGCCGCGATGCCTCCACACACACCAATGATGATTTTTCGCTGGAATAGATGTCCCATTGATTCTCGGTATTTTGGACAATAGTTTGACTCGTAACGATAACATTGTACGAGGCCACGATACAGCGAACTTTGTTGGGATAATGTGCGATATGAACAGGGCTATTTCAGATATTTCTAAAAAAACAACAGCGGAATTGCTCAGCATACAAATGGGTCTGTCGAGCCAAGACGCAGGCCTGTTGGAAAATGTATTGGGGTACTACGGTAGCTTGGCGGAATTATATCGAGTGCCTGCAGGTACCGTGCAGCGCAAAACGGGCTTGTCGAGTGAGTCGCTGTTTCGTTTACACGTTGCGAAGGAGATTATGCGGCGAGCCATGGCTGATCGGCTCGTTGAGCGTGAGGCGCTTTCGAGTCCGCAAGCGGTCGAGACATTCTTACAGCATCACTTATTTAATTCTAGACGAGAGCGCTTCGTGGTGATTCATTTAAATGCACATAATCGAGTGTTGGATACCCAAGACTTATTTTTGGGTACGGTCGACGCAGCGAGTGTGTACCCGAGGGAGGTCGTGGCATCCGCATTGGCGTGTAATGCCGTATCCCTGATCGTCGCACATAACCACCCCTCGGGCGCCTCTGAGCCAAGTCAAGCGGATCACAAGGTGACTCAAAAATTGAAATCCGCACTGGCTTTGTTTGATATTCAACTACTAGATCATTTGGTTTTGGGGCAAGGGCAGGTGTTTTCGTTCGCAAAAGCCGGATTTTTGTAGGTTTGTCTTGCGTCGTCAGGGCCGCTCTGGTATAAAGTCGCGCTCCGTGCGTTGGGGCAAATCCAACGTGATTACCGAATTTACGATCCCACCTGCGATGGGAGAGGCGAAAGATGTCCAGAGTATGTCAAGTAACGGGTAAAAGACCCGTCACAGGAAATAACGTATCACACGCTAAAAACCGCACTCGTCGTCGGTTTTTGCCAAATCTTCACACCCACCGTTTTTGGGTTGAGTCAGAAAAGCGCTTTGTACGCTTGCGCGTCTCCAGCAAAGGGATGCGTGTAATCGACAAACGCGGAATCGACACCGTTCTCGCCGAGCTGCGTGCTCGTGGCGAAAAGGTATAAGGAGTAAGCCATGAGAGAAAAAATCAGAATGATTTCGTCAGCGGGCACCGGTCACTTCTACACCACTGACAAAAATAAGCGCACCACGCCAGACAAGCTGGAGATGAAAAAATTCGATCCAGTGGTTCGCAAGCACGTTATGTACAAAGAAGGTAAGATCAAGTAAGCGGTCTTAGCTTTACCAGGCCCCGGTTTTTACCGGGGTTTTTTGTATCTGGAGGGCGCAAATGCCGGAGTTGCCAGAAGTCGAAACAACCTGCAGGGGGATTACTCCTCATGTGCTGTGTAGCCCAATTCTGAGTGTCATTGTTCGAGATTCAAGGCTGCGTTGGCCTGTGCCTGATGATCTGAGTGCCAGTCTTACGGGCGGCGAGTTCGCACGTATAGAGAGGCGTGCAAAGTACCTAATCTTTCACCATACGCGAGGGTTTTTGATTGCGCATTTGGGAATGACGGGCTCGATGCGCATTGTCAGCCCTCAGGAACCTGCTCGCCCTCACGATCACATCGATATCGGCTTTGCCAATGGTGTGGTGCTGCGTTACCACGATCCACGGCGTTTCGGGTCATTCCACTGGGTTGAAGGCGCCGTTCTGTCGCATCCCTTGCTTAACAGCTTGGGGCCTGAGCCGCTGTCGAGCGAGTTCACTGGCAGGTATTTACACGATCGCGCCAGAGGACGCTCTCAGGCGGTCAAGCTATTTATCATGGACGCTAAAATCGTTGTCGGTGTGGGTAACATTTATGCCAATGAGGCGCTTTTCGCGGCTGGCATTGATCCGCGTCGTGCGGCAGGCCGGATTAGCTTAGCGCGATATGATCACCTAGCTCAACACATCAAGCGGATACTGACATACGCAATTAACCGGGGTGGTACCACACTTCGAGATTTTGTAGGTGGTGACGGCAAACCCGGCTATTTTGCGCAAGAGCTGCATGTTTATGGCCGCGGCGAGAAGCCTTGCACAGCCTGCGACGAGCCTTTACGTGAGACGCGCCTAGGTCAGCGAGCCACGGTTTTCTGCAAGCGTTGTCAGAATTGACGCCCAGCGAGTTTGGTAGCGACGGGTCCGGGCACAAAGGGCGTTACGTCGCCCTTGAGTTTGGCAATTTCACGTACCAGAGACGAGCTGATAAAGCTTAAGTGCTCAGACGGCGTCAAAAAAATAGATTCAAATTCGGGTAGCATGGCACGATTCATATTAGCCAGCTGAAGCTCATACTCAAAATCAGAAACCGCGCGCAGCCCCCTCAGGACGCAGTGAGCGCCTTGTGACTTAGCAAAGTCAATTAGCAGCGTGTTGAAACCCACGATCTCAACGTTATTCAAATGGGATAGTGATTGCTGGCAGAGTTCGATCCGCTCTTCGAGCGAAAACATAGGCGATTTTTTCTCGCTGTAAGCGATGCCAACAACCACTTTATCGAACAGTTTCGCGGCGCGTTCGGTCAAATCAACGTGGCCGTTGGTTATCGGGTCGAACGTTCCGGGATAAATGACGGTATTTTTGGACATGGGCTTCACTCTGCAAACGTTTCGCGCATGCTAAACAAAATTACGGTTAGCCTCAATCAAATCGCTCCCCGAAGCCCTGGTTGCCTAACTTTGCTATTTCGAGCGTCTCAGTTAGTGAAAATCCAAGTAGACTCGATAGAGTCTGGCTGCGACTTCACCTGCCCGCAGCTCTCTGTAGAGTTCCCAGTGCTCTGGTGTATCCGGTGCGGATTCCTCTGCTCCTGATTCCAGATAGACCCATTGAGGATGCAGGTGGTCTATTTTGGGTATCAGACGTTCAAGAAGCGATTTGCCGTAGGGTGGGTCGGCAAATACGACATCAAAATCCTGAGTACAGTCCTCCAGAAAGGTCTCGCTCGTTGTTTGCGCGAGGGTGGCATCCTGGGCTCCAAGCGCAGCGATAGAACTTCGAAGGTTTTGACAAACCGACGCATTCGTCTCCACAAAGTGAACCGAGGCGGCGCCTCGAGATAAGCTCTCAAGCCCTAAGCTGCCGGTGCCCGCAAATAAATCGAGACATCGAGCGCCGACGAGGTCGGATTGCAGCCAGTTGAAAAGTGTTTCACGCACCCGATCTGGGGTCGGTCGCAATCCATCGATGTCTGACATGACGTCTAATTTTCGGCCGCGCCACCGCCCCGCGATAATTCTGATCTGGCCTTGTGCAGGGCGCTTTGAATCTTTGCTTGGCTTCTTGCGTTTTGGCATCGGTGGTAAACTCTGTCTTCACAGAGGAAAGGTAACACACGACATGAAGTTATTCAGGCGTAACAAGCCGCAAAATGAGTCTAAATCCACTATTGGAACTGGGTCGAACTCCGCCCAGACCGGTTCAGAAATGGGCCAGGCAAACGTCGTTGCACCGCCTGCCACCACGTCTGATGACTCCGCAGAACCCGCGGTGCATGAGACGGAGGTGCCAGATCAAGAGAAGGCCTCGTGGTACCAACGTCTTAAAAAAGGGCTGTCCCGAACCCGAGGCCAGCTGTCAAATGGCTTGGGGCGTTTGTTTCTTGGGCGTAAGGAAATCGATGCCGATTTGCTTGAAGAGCTTGAGACACATCTATTGATGGCCGATATCGGGGTTGAAGCGACAACCTATATTGTTGAAAAGCTGACTGAGCGAGTGAGTCGTAAAGAACTTGCTGACGGAGAGGCCTTATTACGCGCGCTCAAACAGGCACTTCTCGAGATGATCAAACCCTGCGAACGTCCTCTCGCCCTTCCGGCAGGGCAAACTAACGTGATCTTAATGGTCGGTGTAAATGGCGCAGGAAAGACGACGACCATAGGGAAGTTGACGCGTCGCTATTTGAATGAGGGGCGTTCTGTACTTTTGGCTGCAGGCGACACGTTCAGAGCGGCTGCGGTCGAACAATTGCAAACCTGGGGGGAGCGTAACGAGGTGCCAGTCGTAGCTCAACATACAGGTGCTGATAGTGCCTCGGTTTTGTTTGATGGCCTGCAAGCGGCGCAGGCGCGTAAGGTTGATGTCCTGATTGGTGATACCGCTGGGCGGCTTCACAACAAAGACAACCTTATGGAAGAACTGAAAAAAGTCGTTCGAGTGATGCAAAAATTGAATCCAGAGGCGCCCCACGAAGTTATGCTGGTGTTGGATGCAACGATGGGGCAAAACGCGGTTGCCCAAGCCGAACACTTCAAAGCGGCCGTTAATGTCACGGGGATTACACTTACGAAATTGGATGGCACTGCCAAGGGCGGCGTTGTCTTTGCGATAGCTCACAAGCTCGGTATTCCCATCCGATTTATTGGTGTTGGAGAGCAGGCGGATGATTTACGCCCCTTCGATGCGGAGAGTTTCGTGGATGCCTTGTTCGATGAGGTTACCAATTGATCGAATTCGACCGAGTCAGTAAACGCTATGCGAGCGGCCGCGATGCACTGCGTGAACTTTCATTTCGGATCGAACCCGAGGAGCTGGTTTTTTTGACGGGTCACTCGGGCGCGGGCAAATCGACCTTGTTGAAGTTGATTATGATCATGGAGCGACAGACCCGAGGCCGGGTTGTGATCAATGGTCGAGACTTACAGACGGTGAAGGGCGAGGCGATTGCAGCGCATCGACGCGATATTGGCGTTGTATTTCAGGATCATCAATTGCTCTACGACCGAACGGTCTTTGATAACGTGGCTCTCCCTCTGGTTATTAGTGGCTTTGATCGACGTGATATCGGCAAGCGCGTTCGCGCCGCGCTAGATAAAGTCGGGTTGCTTGATAAAGAGAAATCAAATCCCGAGAGCCTGTCTGGCGGTGAACAGCAGCGGGTGGGGATAGCCCGAGCTGTGGCGAGCCGCCCTAAAATCTTACTTGCTGACGAACCGACGGGTAACCTCGATCCCGCTTTGTCAGCCGACATTATGAAACTGTTTCGTGCTTTTAGTCGCGCCGGTGTGACCGTACTCATTGCGACGCACGATCTCGCATTGATTTCTCGTATGCAAAATCGAATTTTGACGTTGAGTGAAGGGACGTTGGTGCAGGGGGTGCTTACCAGTGCGAGTGGAGTCTAAACCCGGGGCAGTTTCCGCGGCCGGGCATCGTTTTTCGGTATGGCGCTGGCATCATGCCGAAGCGCGTCGCGATACACTTAATCGGCTACGCCGGCAGTTGGGTTCGGCCATGCTCACTGTGCTTGTTATTGGTGTGGTCATGAGTATACCGGCTTCCCTCAGTATTGTGGTTACGGCCTTCAGTGACTTGCTCGAGCGTTTGGATCGAGGCGACTCCGTTACGCTCTTGCTAGAGGATGATCTGAGTGCCAAGCGAGTGGATGCACTGCTGGATGGCATCACAGACTTGCCCGAAGTGATTTCCGTGACACAGGTTTCTAAGGAAGACGCATTGCGAGACCTGAATGAATGGCTTGGATTGTCCGCAGATGCATTTGATGGTTTGGGTAACCCTTTACCGGATGCGCTCTTAGTTCGTTTGAATATGAGTGCCTCGTTTGATACGAGTACCCTGATTGAGCGATTTAAGGCCCTTCCTGGCGTCACCGAAACGGTTGTTGATTTGGCTTGGTTGGACCGGCTCAAAGCGGCAGCCCAGTTGGCTCAACGTCTCTTGCTGGTGTTTATTATTATCGCTTTGCTTGCTTCACTTTTAATTATTGGGAATACCGTTAGGTTGGCGGTTGAAAGCCGGAGGCAAGAAATATTAGTGGCTAAATTGGTGGGAGCCTCTGATGCCTACGTCAGGCGTCCTTTTTTGTACACTGGATTTGTCTATGGATTTGGTGGGGGTGTGACTGCATGGGCGTTGGTAACGGCCGCCGGGATGTGGTTATCCTCGCCCGCTCAACAACTCATTGATTCCTACGGGGCCGACCGTATTTCTTTGTTCCTCAACCCAGTGGAAGTCTTGGTTTTGCTGAGCTCTTCGATCATGCTGGGTATGCTGGGCGCTTTGGTCTCCTCAACCCGACAGATAGCATCGATTGAACCTAAATAAGACTCCGCCGAGCGCGTTTTTATTGCGCACAATGGGAACTTCTGAAAAATTAGCACTCTAAGGGTGAGAGTGCTAAACTTGAAGCATTGCAGGAGGGAGTAGACATGTCGACTCAATTACAGCCTATAGATCAAATGGTGCCAGGCGCCAATCTGGCGGCGTACATCCAGACCGTCAGCAGTATCCCCGTATTAACAGCCGAGCGAGAGCGAGAGCTGGCAGAGGAGTTGTACTACAAAGATAACTTAGAGGCAGCACGACAACTGGTTATGTCGCATCTGCGTTTTGTAGTGCACATTGCGCGATCGTACTCTGGTTATGGATTGGCAGAAGCCGATTTAATTCAAGAGGGTAATGTTGGCTTGATGAAAGCGGTCAAGCGATTCAACCCCGAGAAAGGCGTTCGCTTGGTTTCCTTTGCCGTGCATTGGATTAAAGCCGAAATGCACGAATATATCTTGCGCAACTGGCGTATCGTCAAGGTTGCAACGACCAAGGCACAGCGCAAGCTGTTCTTTAATTTGCGTTCAGCTAAAAAGTCATTGGCGTGGCTGTCGCCGGAAGAGGCGCAAGCGGTCGCTGACGACTTAGGTGTAGATGTTCGTGAAGTGAGCACCATGGAGGCCCGCATGAGCTCCCGCGATGTTGCTTTTGATGCCCCTGTGGATAGCGATGAAGACGACTGGCAGGCACCTCAGTATTTTCTGGAAGATCACCGTCAAGATCCTGCAGAGCAAGTTGAGTCTGATAACTGGCAGGAAGATAGCGAAAGTCGCTTGCATTACGCGCTAGAACAGTTGGATGATCGCAGCCGAGATATCTTGGCCAAGCGCTGGTTAAATGATCAAAAAGCGACACTGCATGATCTAGCCGCTGAGTACGGCGTATCCGCTGAGCGTATCCGCCAGCTCGAACAGAATGCGATGCAGAAAGTGCGCAAAAGCATGGGTGAAATGGCCGCCTAGTATGCGCTGGTTTAGTGCGGAGGTGAGCCTTCGCGTTGCCGCCATTATGGGGGCCTTCGCTGTCATCGCTGGGGCCTTCGGTGGGCATGCCTTGGATCGCCTGCTCTCACCATCCGATATGGCTGTCTACCAGACCGCCGTCAAGTATCATTTTTGGCATACGCTTGCTTTGTTAGCGCTGGGTTTCGGCCAAATTAGACACGATAATGTTTGGTTGCAGCGATCCGCTAGCTTATTCGCTCTAGGTATCGTGCTTTTTTGCGGTAGCTTATATCTATTGGCGCTTTCGGGCGTGCGGTCTTTGGGTATCATTACACCCTTTGGTGGGTTTGCGTTTATTGTGGGTTGGCTTTGCATCTTGCCCGCGGTCAAAAAGAAAGGGTAGCTATGGCGGAGCAGGATAACCTTCGGCGAATTAAAAGCTTTGTGATTCGCGCGGGACGTATGACCGAGGCACAGCGCGAAGGCTTGGATATCGGCTTATCTCGTTTTGGCCTGGATGTAGCCGATGGTGTATTGGATTGGGATCAGACCTTTTCAGAACAGGGCGCAAAAGTCTTTGAAATTGGCTTTGGAATGGGGCAGTCGCTCTTGGCTCAGGCTCAGGCTGAGCCCGATTTTCGTTTCGTTGGTGTCGAAGTGCACAGGCCGGGCGTTGGAAAACTCTTGCACGATAGTCTCGAAGCCCGAGTCGAAAATATCCGAGTCTTTTGTCACGATGCGGTTGAGGTGCTAGAGCAATGCATCGGCGCGGAATCACTTGATCGCGTGCAAATTTTCTTCCCCGACCCATGGCATAAAAAGCGCCACCACAAACGGCGGCTTATTCAGCACGATTTTATGTCTTTGCTCGCCACTAAATTGAAGGCTGGCGGCATTGTGCATCTGGCCACCGATTGGGAAAACTATGCGGAGCATATGCTGGAGGTCTTGTCGCAACATCCCTCGTTTCGGAATTCCTTGGGTGAAGACGGCTTTGCACCGCGGCCCGAATTTCGGCCGCTAACCAAATTTGAGCGCCGCGGCGAGCGTCTCGGCCATGGCGTATGGGATTTACTGTACGAGCGAGTTTAATCTAGGAATCGTTCGATAACGGTGTTCAGAAAACGCCAGCCTAGGTCGGTTGTTCTCAGGAGAGTCGGACTTTCAAGCATAAGCCCCTCACGCTTAAGTTGATTCCAAGGCTCGTCAATAAGGGCTTTATCCAAGCCTGTACTCGCTTCAAATTGGGCTAAAGATGAGCCGATGCGCAAGCGCAGTGCGTTCAGCATGAATTCAGCGATGAGCGTCTCCGCAGAGAGCAAGTTCGTTTGCGCGGTGTAATCGTGTAACGATAGGCCTTCAAGATAGCGTTCCGGCATGCGATGCTTTGCCGTTCTGATTATGGCATCTGCGTTGCTCAGCTTACCGTGTGCACCGGCGCCGCACCCGAAGTAATCGCCAAACTGCCAGTAATTGAGGTTATGTCTGCATACCTGAGAGGGTTTGCTGAAAGCCGACACTTCATAGCGTTCATAACCGCTCTCGGTGAGTAATTGCTCTCCCGCCTCGGCGATGTCGGCTATTAGGTCGTCATCTGGCAGAGCAGGCGGTTCTTTGTAAAAAACGGTATTGGGCTCAATCGTTAGCTGGTACCAAGATATGTGACCGGTATCAAACCTGAGAGCCGAAGAGAGATCCGTTATCGCGTCCTCTGGCGTTTGATGCTCTAACCCGTACATCAGATCGATATTGATCCGTTCAAAGCCCGCTCTCTGGGCGGCCGAAATAGCGGCTTCGGCCTCCTCGCTCGAGTGGATGCGTCCTAGGCGGTTCAGCTGATAGGGGTTGAAGGATTGCACGCCGATGGAAAGTCGGTTGACGCCCGCGCCGCGATACCCTTTAAACCGTTTGAACTCGGCGCTTCCCGGGTTGGCTTCCATGGTGATTTCAATGTCAGAACTGAAATCCAGGCGCTGTGCTGCGCCTTTGAGTAGGGTTCCAATTTGCGCTTCAGATATCAGGCTCGGTGTGCCTCCGCCGATAAACACGGTTTGAATGGTGCGTCTATCGAAGCGCTGGATATCGAGATCAAGATCATGCAGCATCGCCTGGACCATGGCGGCTTCAGGCAGTTGGGAGCCGCCTTTGGTATGCGAATTAAAATCACAGTAGGGGCATTTGCGCTCGCACCATGGGAAGTGGAGGTATAAGCCCGTGCCGCTGGGCCTAACAGCGCTCATAGATCTTTAAGCAAGCTCGAAAGGTGTTGGGCCGCGATACCGCGATGACTGAAACGGTTTTTGGTTTCCCTGTCGAGTTCGGCTACCGTGCAGTTAAGGTCAGGCAGGTAAAAAATGGGATCGTATCCAAACCCGCCCTCGCCTTGGGGTGAATTTATGATCTGTCCTCGCCAACGGCCCTGTGCGATGAGTGGGTCGGGATCGTCAGCGGTGCGGACAAATACCAGGGTGCAGTGGTAGTGAGCGTGCCAAGGGCATGGATAGGCGCCTTGCTCCAATGTCTGAAGCAAAGTCTGTAAGTTCCCACTATCTGTGCCGTCACCAAATCGTGCCGAGTAGATCCCCGGCGCGCCGTGTAGACAGTCAACACACAAGCCCGAATCGTCGGCTATAGCGCTCAATCCAGAGGCTCTCGACGCTGCTCGAGCTTTTATGAGTGCATTCTCAACAAAACTCAAGCCTGTTTCGTCTGGACTCGGCAAGCCCAAGTCGGCTTGTGAAACAAGTGAAAAGCCCAGTGGGTTTAGCGCCAGATTGAGCTCGCGCAATTTACCGGCGTTACCGCTAGCGAGTACGACTTGTGTCATGGATGGATATACATTTGGTGTTGAAGGTGGTGTGAGTAGGTGGTGTCGGAATCACTGGCTCTAAAGTCAATATAAAAGTGGCGCCACTCCTCATTTATGAATTTAAAGGGGGCGATATAGTAAACGGCCTCACCTTCACGGATCTCTCTAAACTTGAGTTCGTCTGATCGGATGAGATCGCTTGTGGTGCCCTGAATTTGCATCGATGATGGCTTCGTGCCGCTCTCTCCCTCAATATGTTTGCGTAGCGAAAGCATCAAAATTCCGTGTCGTTTGCCACGCACAATTTGGTATTGTGCTGCGACCTCAGGTGTCAGGAAGGTTGTGTTGACGTAACTGTAGTGCAGCTCGTATGGTCCAAACCGCTCTGACATTTGCGCAAATGCCGCGTTGCCGAAGAAAAATAGCAGACACAGTATGCAGATCTGTTTGAGCATGAGATACCCTCTATCTACTGATTTTGAAAATGGCCGTGGTGGCAAATAAATTAGGCCAGACTTTGGAAAGGGCGCGCGTTAGGCTACCTTCACTCACGAGTGCGCGCTTCTGGATTCGGAAACCGCGCTGCTTGCACAAGGCTTCGAAGTCTTTCACGGTACAAAAATGAATATTGGGCGTGTCGTACCAGCTGTGTGGTAGAAACTTTGAGACGGGCATCCGGCCGCGCGTCCCGAGATGGAGTCGGCAACGCCAGTGCGCGAAGTTTGGGAAGGTTACTATACCTTCGGCACCAATGCGAAGCATCTCTTCCAACACCTTATCGGGGTAATGAAGCACTTGTAGTGCGTGCGCCATTACGACGACATCGAAACTTTGCGAGGGGAAGTTATCGAGCCCGCGATCCATATCTTGCTCGATTACGTCGATGCCTTTTTGCAGCGCCAGCGTAATATTGTTGGCGTCGATCTCAAGGCCAAGTCCGCTCACTTGCCGCTCATGCCGCAATGTCGCTAAGAATTCGCCGTCGCCACAACCCAAGTCTAGAACGCGTGCCGCTTTAGGTATCCATTTTTGAATCTGCGTCAGATCGAGTCTCATGCGCACTCCTCCGCCACTCGACTCAAATAGGCAGAAAGGACATCTAAATAACGAGGAATTGGCATAAGAAAGGCATCGTGTCCTTCTTTCGCCTCGATCTCGGCGTAGCTCACAGATCGCCCCGCTGCGATTAAGGCGTCGGTAATTTCACGTGAGCGCCTCGGTGAAAACCGCCAGTCGGTCGAAAAGCTGACAACGAGAAACTTTGCTTTAGCCTGTTTAAATGCCTCTACTGAATCACCTTCAAAGTCACACGCTAGATCGAAATAGTCTAGGGCTTTAGTCATTAGTATGTAGGTGTTTGCATCGAAGCTGGTCGAAAACTGTGAACCTTGATATCGAAGGTAGCTCTCAACTTGAAACTCGACCTGCTCCGTCACGCTTTTATCAAAACTGCCCCGCCTAAGGTCTCGCCCGAACTTGCTGGCCATGGCGTCGTCCGACAAGTATGTTACGTGGCCAACCATGCGCGCGAGCGCCAGGCCCTGAGACGGGTTGGTGTCGTGCTCTAAATAACGGCCTTCATGGAAATGCGTATCCGATAAAATCGCCTGGCGAGCGATTTCGTTAAAAGCGATATTTTGCGCTGATAAATCCATGGCTGAGGCGATGACCAAACAATACTTGAGACGATCTGGATACTGAATGCTCCACTGCATCGCCTGCATACCGCCTAGACTGCCTCCAATAACAGCAGCCCAAGTTGATATCCCGAGATGGTCGGCAAGACGCGCTTGACTCGACACCCAGTCAGATACTTGCACCTGCGGAAAATCAGGTCCCCAAAGTTTACTGGTGCTGGGGTTTATTGATCTTGGGCCAGTTGACCCGTGGCAGCCACCTAAATTGTTCAGACTCACTACGAAGAATCGATTGGTATCGATTGGCTTTCCGGGGCCTATGCAGCTATCCCACCAGCCCGGTTTTGTCTCGTCCTCATGGTGATAGCCGGCCGCGTGATGATGTCCGCTCAAGGCGTGGCAAATTAAAATTGCATTCGATTTTGCCTGGTTCAGCCTGCCATAGGTTTCGTATACCAGCGTGAAACTGGGCAGCGTCTCCCCGCTCGCAAGGTGGAGAGGTTCTTCGAACACCGCGTGCTGCGGTGTAACGATACCGACTGAATTCGCAGAATTCATCTACAGGCCCATGACCAGAGCGGGGTACAGGCCAACCCCTTGGGCGATGTTTCGTAGCACAATCTCAACGACATTGATTAAAATAAACACCAAGATGGGTGAGAAATCCAATCCCCCCATTGGCGGCAGTAGCTTCCTTACCGGGGCCATAACGGGTTCGGTAATTTGGTGCAGAAGGTACACGGCTGGGTTGCCTCCGCCGGGGCTAATCCAGCTGAGAATGATTGAGGCTAGTATGGCGAAAAAGTAGACCTTGACGATGAGACTCGCAACGCCGATGGCGCCCCAAACGAACAGCGTAATGGGGTTCGGGTTAGCGAGTCCGTTCAATATTAGAATGAGCATGATGCCCGCCGTTTGGAGCGCGATGGCTAAGGTCAGCGAAGCAAAATCGATACGGCCAATCGGCCTAATAAAACCCTGCAAGGGTCTGATCAGGGGTTGTGTCGCCTTGAACACAAATTGGCTAATCGGGTTGTAAAAATCGGCATTAGCAAGCTGCATGAGGAAGCGCAGAATGACCAGAATCAGGAAAAGCCCCAATCCCGTCTGCAGTAAGTAAGCAGTCACTTCGTTTAAAGCACCCATTGTGTATCCTATCCGTTTTCTTGCGCCATCTCGCGTGCGCGCGCTACTGCCGCTCGCATACCGGCTTTGATGGTACCTTGCAAATCCAGCTCTTTAAAGGTGGTCAGAGCCGCCTGTGTGGTCCCGCCAGGACTGGTGACTTTATTACGCAGGGTAGCAAGATCTGTCTCAGCATTCTGACACAGCTTCGCCGCGCCGAAACAAGTTTGCACCGCGAGCGTCTGTGCCTGCTCGGGCGCCAAACCTAGGTTGATACCTTCTTCAACAAGGGCTTCGAGAATATAGAAAAAATAGGCCGGTGCGCTACCGGCGACAGCAATCACGGCGTCGATTAGCTCTTCAGACTCAACCCACGTTGCAATACCGCAGCCCTCGAGAACCCGTTGAGCGTCTGTCCTGCCCTTCTCACTAACCGCCGCATTTGCGAACAGCCCGGCCGCGCCCGCGCCGACCGTCGATGGCGTATTGGGCATAGCTCTGACGATAGGGGTTTCCTTACCGAGTACCTGTTCAAGTTGCGCAATGGTCACGCCTGCCGCTACTGAGAGCACGAGCGCGCCACTGCGCGCTGCGGTTGTTCTAATTTCACGGCACACGTCTAGTATTTGAGACGGTTTTACCCCAAGAACGATGATATCGGCTTGGTCGCAGGCGTCTACATTGTTGATGTGGGTTGCGACGCCCAACTTACTTAAACGTTCGAGTTTGGGGGCACTGCGATTACTCACCGAGATTGATGACGGTGTGTCGCCGGCATTCAACAGCCCTTCGATAATCGCCGAATTCATGTTGCCCGCCCCGACAAAGGCGAGTTTGGTTACACTCAAGAGCGCTCTCCCGCTGGTTTCCGACTATTATACGTTGCTTGCTTGGACACCGCGATCTCGTGTGCCAAAAATGTCTGTGCCGATTCGTACGATCGTGGCGCCTTCCGCAATGGCGGCCTCGAGATCTTGTGACATACCCATGGACAGCGTATCCATGTGCGGGATGCGATGCTGAATTTGTTCGAATAGGTTTCTGACTTTGAGGAACGCGGTTCGTTGGGCTTTAAACTCATCGCTCGGTTCGGGTATCGCCATGAGTCCGCGCAGCACAATGTTCGGCAGTGCATCTATCGCTACGGCAAGTGTTTCTGCTTCTTCTAGGGTTGCGCCCGACTTGCTCGCTTCGTTTGACACATTAACTTGAAGGCACACCTGCAGCGGGCCAAGTTCGAGCGGGCGTTGATCGCTCAATCTTTGTGCGATTTTTAAGCGGTCTACCGAGTGTACCCAGTCAAATACTTCCGCTATCGGGCGGGTTTTGTTCGACTGTATAGGGCCGATAAAATGCCAGGTAATCGGTAAGTCACTCAGCGTAGTTATCTTATGCTGAGCCTCCTGCAGATAGTTTTCCCCGAAATCACGCGCCCCTGACTCGTATGCAAAAATAATATCTTCTGGCGGTTTGGTTTTGCTTACCGCCATAAGCTTTATTGTGTTGGGATCTCTATCGTAGTTCAGGGCAGCTTCTGAAATTCGATTTAGCACCTTATTAATTTTTTTTTCAATAGTTGCTTTGTTCATGCGCTGATACTACCTTAGATAGAGAGTGCGTCGTTGAATTTTAACTCAAGTCTGCGCGACACTCATTGATTGTCGGGAGAGCCTTTTGGATATTACGGAATTGCTTGCCTTCAGTGCCAAGCAAAAAGCCTCGGACTTGCACCTTTCGGCGGGTTTGCCCCCTATGATTCGTGTTGACGGCGATGTGCGTCGTATCAATTTGCCCGCGATGGACCACAAAGAAGTCCAAGCGATGATCTACGATGTTATGAACGACAAACAGCGTAAGGATTTTGAAGCGTTCTTGGAGACCGATTTTTCGTTTGAGGTGCCCGGTTTGGCGCGATTTCGTGTCAATGCCTTCAATCAAAACCGCGGGTGTGGCGCGGTATTCAGAACGATTCCGTCTAAAGTTCCGACCATGGAAGACTTAAGCATGGGTAAAGTCTTTCGCGATATTTCGATGATGCCGCGCGGCCTAGTGCTGGTAACAGGGCCCACAGGTTCAGGCAAATCGACCACACTTGCGGCCATGATTGATTACATCAATGACAACAAATATGAGCACATTCTTACGATTGAGGATCCGATCGAGTTTGTGCACGATAGTAAGAAGTGTCTTGTGAATCAGCGTGAAGTCCATCGCGATACGCTCGGTTTTGCCGACGCGCTTCGATCGGCTCTGCGCGAAGACCCCGATATCATTCTGGTGGGTGAGATGCGTGACCTCGAAACGATTCGACTCGCTTTAACGGCTGCCGAGACAGGCCACTTGGTCTTTGGAACGCTCCACACCACCTCGGCCGCTAAAACGATTGACCGAATTGTCGACGTCTTCCCCGCTGCAGAGAAGTCCATGGTGCGTTCAATGTTGTCTGAATCTTTGCAGGCGGTTATTTGTCAGACTTTGTTAAAGCGTGCTGGTGGTGGTCGAGTCGCGGCGTTCGAGATCATGCGAGGCACGCCTGCGATTCGCAACCTGATTCGGGAAGATAAGATTGCTCAAATGTATTCAGCGATTCAAACCGGACAGGCGATTGGAATGCAGACGATGGACCAGTGTCTTATGGATTTGGTTGATGAGCGAATTATTACTAAAGAGGTTGCGCGCGAGAAGGCCCGCTCTCCAGAGAATTTCTAGTCTGTTTTGGGTGCGAGAGCCGCCTGAATGTAACTTTCAAGGATCAAACTCGCGGCCAGTGCGTCGATCGGCGCTTTACGGTAGTCGCCTTTGTGCCCTCTTTCTCGCGCCATCTGCTTCGCCTCTTGCGAAGTCAGTCGCTCATCGTGAAGCGCGATTGGGACTCCAAATCTACCGTGAATTCGGTTGGCGAACTTTTTGGCTCTAGCCGACATCTCGCTCTCGCTCCCATCCATGTTGAGTGGTCTGCCCACAATAACAAGTTTGGGTTTCCATTCCTGCAAAAGTGCTTCTATTTGATGCCACTCAGGCACACCATCCTTTGCCATTATTGTCGTCAAAGGCTGAGCTGTGCCTAGCTCAATGTTTCCTACCGCGGTGCCAATCTGCCGCAGGCCGTAGTCAAAACACAAGAGACTCACGCGTGTCCCGCATGCGCTGGCATCAAGTTCATATCGAACCCAAGTTGAGACGCGGCAATTTGCACCAGATGTGACCGCGGTGTATCGAAGATGAGTTCGGCGGTTGCGGGCACAGTGAGCCATGAATTTTCGCTGATCTCTTGCTCTAGTTGCCCTGCGCCCCAGCCAGCATAGCCCAGTGCGAGAAGATATTGAGAAGGCCCTTCACCTCTGCCGATGGCTTGCATGATATCGATGGAGGTAGTCAAGGCGATGTCATCATTGACCACCAGAGTGGAATCAAAGATTCTTTGCTCGAATCGGTGGAGTATAAAACCGTGCTCTTGTTGAACGGGGCCGCCCTTGAAAACGGGTTGCTTGCCCGTTTTAACCCCGCAGGCGATATCGAGTTGCGCCAGCACATGCTCGAGTTCAAACTCCAACGGTTTATTAATCACGATTCCCATGGCGCCGTTCTCATCGTGCTCGCAAAGGTAAGTGACGCTCTGATTGAAAAAGCCAGATGCGAGTGAGGGCATAGCGACGAGTAAGTGGTCCTTCAAACTGGAAACGATCATAGAGCCTCCATTACGCTATTTGAACGACAATAAACCGTAATGAGTCGTGAGGAAAGAGCTTATCCCTCGATTGGCTTAAATTCCCAGGTCCGAACGATTTCAATTTGATCTGCCCGCTGCCGCATTGGCGCAGGAAAGGGTGGATAAGGTGCAGCGAGCCTTACGATCTTTAATACCGCTTGATCGAGTACCGCGTGGCCTGATGATTGAATTACCTCTGTGTCCAGTAAACGGCCATCAAAGCCGATGGCGACAAGTACCCTGACATCGCCATAAATGCCGTATCGTCTTGAGCTCTCCGGGTAGTATTGATTTCCGATGGCCTCAATTCGGTTGCGCCAGAGTCTCATATACTCCGCTTCTGGGCTCGCTTTCGCGGGTTGGGAATGGATTCGCAAAACACGGGGCGCGCGATTGAGTGCGAGTTTCGTCTGCGCATATTCAAGCTGCAGTGCGCTCAGGCGCACTCGTTGTGATTGCGTTAATGGGTCTGAGGCTCCGCCTTCGGTTGTGCCACTCGCCTGCGCTGCGCTCATTTGAAATGTGCCTTTGCTGCTGATGATTTCGGCCTTTAGATTGTCGCCTTGATCCTGCACGGCTCGCCCTTTTTGGGCTTGATACAGCTGTTCTGCTGGAGGCAGGGAAGCGCCACGTGCGTCTTTGTCATCCCAGTCACCGCTGGCGGATTGATTTGTTTGTGCTAGATGAGTGAATGCAGATTGGTGACGAACCTGACTTACGGTTGATAAGGTCACAGCCAGCTGTTTGGTGGTGTCCTCGGCCGTCGGCGCTTTAAAGTTGAGGCCCAAGACGACAGCAGCATGAAACACCAGTGCAAAAAATACGCAGAGGACAATGTGCTGGCTGCGATCTGTCACGCTTCTTAAACGCCTCTTATTTCAGCGATTGCCTCCATCAGCTGGCCGGCCACGTCGCAGTTGAAAGCGGCATTGATTTCGCGGATGCAGGTCGGGCTGGTGACGTTGATCTCAGTGAGGAAATCGCCAATAACATCGAGTCCAACAAATAGAAGCCCTTTTTCTACCAGAGTTGGACCTACTTGCTCGGCGATCCAACGATCGCGATCACTGAGAGGCTGGGCGCGACCTGAGCCGCCAGCGGCCAAATTGCCACGGGTTTCGCCACTTGAGGGTATGCGCGCAAGACAGTACGGCACTGGTTTGCCATTAATCATCAGGATGCGCTTGTCGCCTTCTACGATCTCGGGCAGATATTTTTGAGCCATGATGGTTTGCTTGCCGAAGCGTGTCAGTGTTTCCAGGATTACGTTCACGTTTGGATCGTCGGCTTTGGCTCGGAATATGGCGCTCCCGCCCATGCCGTCCAGAGGTTTAAAGATGACATCTTGGTGCGCTTTATGAAACGCCTTAAGCCGCGAAGGGTCGGCGCTCACCAGCAACGGTGGGCAGCATTGCGGGAATTGAGTCGCAAACATTTTCTCATTGCAATCGCGCAGAGATTGGCAGCGATTCACAATCAAAGTGCCTTTTCTTTCGGCCATCTCTAACATGTAGGTAGCATAGATGTACTCGTTATCGAATGGCGGATCCTTGCGCATTAGAATTACGTCTAGATCGTGTAGAGGCCGCTCTTCCGGTGCCCCTTTCTCGTAAAAGTGATTGGGGTCGTCAAATACCTTGAGCGGCGCCATCGAGCCGAACGCTTCGCCGGACGAAACATATAAATCCTGTGGTTCCATGTACCACAGATCCCATCCCTTCTCCCTTGCGGCCCACAGCATGGCGAGCGAGCTGTCTTTTTTGAAGCTAATCTGAGCGATCGGGTCCATGACGATACCGATAGACAGCATGGCGTAATCCTTTTTGAGATGGGTAAAGTCTAAATTGTAAAGTCGCCGAAGGTGGTCTGTAAAATGCTCAGTGCAGCTATGGGTGCCGTTTCGGTCCGCAAAACGCGAGGGCCGAGCACAAAGGGATTAAAACCGTGATCGATCGCCGCAGAAACCTCGGTCTCCGTGAGTCCACCTTCTGGTCCAATGAGTAAGGCGACACTCTGCGTGCGCTGCGGTAACGCAGTCTTGCCGGCTCGGTGGTGCATCACTAAGCGTGTATCGGCCTCGATTTGGGCAATCCACCCGTTAAGGGGCTGGATCTCGTGTATGTGCGGGACCACGGACCGTCCGCATTGCTCGCATGCTGAGGACGCCACCTTTTGCCAGTGGTCGCGTCTCTTCTGGCTACGTTCACTGTTAAGTTTGATATCACAGCGTTCGCTGGTGAGTGGGAAAATATCAAAGATACCCAGCTCGGTGGACTTTTGAACGACAAAATCCATGCGGTCGCCCTTGGAGATCACAATGCCTAGGCGGGTTCTTAAAGGAGACTCCGATAGGTTTGGATGGCGTGTCTCGATTTTTACCGCCGCTGTGCGTTTACCGTGGATCAGGAGCCTGCCTCGATAATTAAAACCGTCGCCGTTGAATAACTCGATGAGGGAATCGGATTTGAGCCTTAATACTTTGACTAGATGCAAGCTTGCGCCTGCATCCAATTCGATAGTAGAACCCTCAGAGAGCGGTTCGGGTGTGAAGATTCTATTGATTCGCAAAGTAGCCCGCTTGCTTCAATTCACTGACAATGGATACTACCGGTTCGGCTTGATTCATTGTATAGAAGTGAATGCCGGGCGCGCCTCCCTCGAGCAGTCTTTTACACAGATCGGTTATAAAGTCTTGCCCGAATGCTTTCAGTGCATCGATGTTATCGCCGAATCCGGACAGCTTTTTGTCTAACCATCTGGGAATATCGGCACCGCAGTTACGCGAAAAACGTGCGAGATTGTCGTAGTTCGTGATCGGCATAATGCCAGGATAAATGGGCTTGGTTATACCGTATTCACGACACGTTTTTACGAATTCTAAGTAGGCGTCAGCGCTAAAGAAATACTGTGTTATCGCGGCGTCTGCACCGGCATCCAGCTTGCGCTTAAGGTTGATAATATCAACTTCGTAGCTTTTGGCTTCTGGATGAATTTCAGGGTAGGCGGCCACTTCGATTGTGAAATGCTCGCCCGTCTCTTGGCGAATGAACTCCACCAGCTCATTTGCAAATACTAACTGTTGGCTTCCACCGGCACCTGAGGGTAAGTCGCCTCGGAGTGCCACGACACGAGCTACGCCGATCGACTGATAATGCAGAAGTAATTCTCGAATCGTTTCTTCGCTGTCCGTGCCAAAGCTCAAATGTGGTGCGACAGGTATGCCCGTCGCGTGGATATCCTTGACCGTACCCATGGTGTTGTCACGAGTAGAGCCGCCGGCGCCGTAGGTGACCGACACATAGGCAGGGCATGTCTCAGCTAATTTGGGAAGAACCTCGGTAAGCAGTTTTTCCCGCCCAAGAGCGGTTTTCGGCGGGAAAAACTCGTAGCTTAGTTGCGCATTCATCAGTACTTATAGGTCTCCGATTTAAATGGGCCGTCGACTGCAACGTGGATATAGTTAGCCTGTTCTTCGGTGAGACGTGTAATTACGCCACCGAACCCGGCTACCATGTGAGCCGCAACCTCTTCGTCTAGGTGCTTTGGTAAAACTTCGACGGTAATCGCTTGTTTCTTCATAGAGGGCTCGAGTTGCGCAAAGCGACGCTCATATAGATAGATTTGCGCTAGAACCTGGTTGGCGAAGGAGCCGTCCATGATACGAGAAGGGTGTCCCGTCGCGTTACCTAAGTTGACTAGGCGGCCTTCAGATAGAAGTAAGAGGTGATCGTTGCTCGCGCGGTCACGGTAGACCGTATGCACTTGGGGTTTAACCTCTTCCCACTCCCAGTTTGCACGCATGTACGCGGTATCGATTTCGTTATCAAAATGGCCGATGTTGCAGACCACGGCGCCGCTCTTGAGTGCACGCAGCATCGCCGCGTTGCATACATTGAAGTTGCCTGTCGTTGTAACAACCAAATCCGTGTTCTGCAGCAGGTCGCGGTTGATGCAGTCATCGCCACCGGTATTGACTCCGTTGATGAAGGGGCTGACCACTTCATAACCGTCCATGCAGGCTTGCATGGCGCAGATTGGATCGATCTCGGTTACCTTTACGATCATCCCTTCTTGGCGCAGAGACTGAGCTGAGCCTTTACCTACATCGCCGTAGCCGATAACAAGCGCTTTTTTGCCCGCAAGAAGATGGTCGGTCGCACGTTTTACCGCGTCACTCAGACTGTGGCGGCAGCCGTATTTGTTGTCGTTTTTCGCTTTGGTGACGGCGTCATTAACATTGATAGCAGGCACTTTGAGGGTGCCTGCTTTGAGCATTTCCAGCAATCTGTGCACACCCGTTGTGGTCTCTTCGGTAATGCCGTTGACGTGATCCAGCACTTCCGGATACCGATCGTGCAATATGCCGGTTAGATCGCCGCCATCATCTAGGACCATATTCGCATTCCAGGGCCGCCCGTCTTTCAAAATGGTTTGTTCGATACACCACTCGTATTCTTCCTCGGTTTCCCCTTTCCAGGCGTAAACCGGGATACCTGCCGCCGCAATCGCAGCTGCAGCGTGATCTTGGGTCGAGAAAATATTGCATGAAGACCAGCGGACTTCAGCGCCGAGCGCTACGAGTGTTTCAATTAATACGCCGGTTTGAATGGTCATGTGAATGCAGCCCAGAATTCGGGCTCCAGCCAGAGGCTGGCTCGCGCTGTATTTTTCTCGCATTGCCATCAAGGCGGGCATTTCACCCTCGGCAATTTTGAGTTCGCGACGACCCCAGTCGGCCAAGCTGATATCGGCTACTTTGTAGTCGGTAAACGGGTGTAGTTTCGTTACGGTGCTCATAATGCTTTCCTCTTCTTTGCGAATGTGATTACTTACAGTGCGGTCTTTAGTAAGTTAACTTTGTTTGTGTGTTCCCAAGTGAAATCGGCGTCCTCACGGCCGAAGTGACCGTAGCTCGCTGTCTTTCGATAAATCGGCCGTTTCAGATCAAGCATGGCAACGAGTCCGCCCGCGCGTAAATCAAAATGCTCTCGGACGAGATCGCTAATCTTGGCGTCGGATATCTTGCCCGTGCCGAAAGTGTTGATCGATATGGACGTGGGTTCAGACACGCCAATGGCGTAACTCACCTGAATTTCGCAGCGGTCAGCGAGTCCCGCAGCCACGATGTTTTTTGCAACGTAACGACCTGCATAGGCCGCTGAGCGGTCTACTTTAGATGGGTCTTTGCCTGAAAAAGCGCCGCCGCCGTGACGCGCCATACCGCCGTAGGTATCTACAATAATCTTGCGTCCCGTCAGGCCGCAGTCCCCCACGGGCCCGCCGATAATGAACTGGCCTGTTGGGTTAATGTGGAAGCGGGTGTCAGCATGCAGCCACTCGGCCGGTAAAACGGGCTTGATGATGTGTTCTAGCACCTGCGCCTGCAGATCTTTCAACGCGATGTCTTCGTCGTGCTGGGTTGATAGCACCACGGCATCAATGGCCACGGGCTTGCCCGCATCGTAGCGCAGGGTGACCTGGCTCTTCGCGTCTGGGCGCAGCCACTCGAGCTGTCCTGACTTTCTAAGTTCTGCTTGTCGCTCTACCAGTCGGTGCGCGTAGTAGATTGGTGCAGGCATCAAAGTTTCGGTTTCATTCGTTGCATAGCCAAACATCAGGCCCTGGTCGCCGGCGCCTTGTTCTTTGTTGGCTGTCTCATCAACCCCGGCTGCGATATCGGCGCTCTGTTTGCCGATGGCGTTGAGTACTGCGCACGAGGCCCCGTCAAAACCCACTTTAGAGCTGTTATAGCCAATGTCGAGAATGACCTCGCGAACGATGTCTTCAAGATCGACGTAGGTGTCCGTGCGCACTTCGCCGGCTACAACCACCATGCCCGTTTTGACCAAGGTCTCTACCGCAACACGTGAATTGGGGTCCTTTGTTAACATTGCGTCCAAGATGGCGTCCGAGATCTGATCTGCCATTTTGTCTGGGTGCCCTTCAGAGACGGACTCCGATGTGAAAATTTGATATTCGCTCATAGATCTTCCTGCTATACGCGTTGAAATTGTCTAATTTGAATCTGAAACCCGTTGCGCTGGGCCAGCGTAGTTTGTGTCCGCTCAATGAGACCGGCACTGCGAGCCCATAGGCTCAGTTCGTCTGCCTCAAAACCCAACCACAGATCACCGCACGCGGTGTGAGCCCAGCTCTGTTCATGACGGCAAAGTTCGGTAACGGTTAAAACGCCTTTGGGAGCCAACAGTTTGCCGGCGTCTCTAAAGACCTGTGCTGGTGCGGGAACGTGGTGCAAGACCATGTTGATTACGATCGCGTCGTAGGCGCCAAGCTCGTTGTGCTCAGTCGTGGTGCCGTGAATAAACCGCACATTGGTCAGGTTGGCAGCCAGGCTTCTCTGCTGGGCTTTGCTCAACATATCAGTGCTGTTGTCGAGTGCGGTGACTTGGTTGAAGAGTGCGCTGAGTTTCTCTAAGAAAGCACCGTCACCCGGGCCAATTTCAAGCGCATTGTCACGACGCTCGAACAAGGTGTCCTTCAAGAGTTGCTCCACTGCTCCACCGTAGTGATAGTGGTCTGCGATAAGATCCTTTTCGTCGCGGAATTTATCTGCGTTTGCATTGAAAAAAGCGACTGAGCTCTGTGCGCGCTCTCCATAGATATGCTCAAGGCGCTCGGCTATATCCGCTGCCAGTACAATGTTGGCAGCCTCAGACAGGATAGCGCTGCGCAGCGCATCCAAGGCTTTTTTGCCTGTGGCAGCGCGATGTCGATAAAAAATGGAATTGCCTTCGCGACGAGTCGATACCAATTCGGACTGCGCCAAAATTTTTAAGTGATGACTGAGCGCGGACTGCTTTATGCCAAGTATGTCAACCAGCTCGCCAACGCTGAACGAGTTTTCGTGCAGCAAAGCTAATACGTGCGCGCGGATTGGATCCGCTGCCGCTTTACAGATCGAGGCGAGGGAGTTGGCCGACTCATTCTGTACCTTAGAGCCGTCTCCATTGATGAGCGCGAGTTTTGACATGCGCGAAGGATATAGGAACTTCGCCACTATATCAAAATATTTTGATATAGATTATCGGGTCGCTTTAAATAATCCGTCTGAATGCGCTGTAGTCGCCCGGTTTATTTGCTCTCCTCAAGCACTTAGTGGAGAATACGCGCCTGTTTGTATATTGCTAACTTTTTGATCTTACTGGAGAACATAATGGTCGCCCGAGTTGAATTAGCCAACGCTGTACGCGCGTTGTCGATGGATGCCGTACAGAAAGCGAAGTCGGGTCACCCCGGAGCTCCTATGGGGATGGCGGATATTGCCGAGGTCCTATGGAATGACTTTTTGAACCACAATCCAGTAGATCCGGCTTGGCCCAATCGAGACCGCTTTATTCTTTCCAACGGTCATGGGTCTATGTTGATTTACTCGCTCTTACACTTGAGCGGATATGACTTATCCATTGATGATCTGCAGCAGTTCAGACAACTGCACAGCAAAACACCAGGCCACCCCGAATACGGCTATACACCGGGTGTCGAAACCACCACGGGACCTCTGGGTCAAGGTATCGCAAATGCGGTGGGAATGGCGCTTGCCGAAAAAGTCTTAGCGGCGCAATTCAACCGTCCTGGGTTTGATGTGGTCGATCACTACACTTACACTTTCCTGGGCGATGGCTGCCTAATGGAAGGTATTTCGCACGAGGTTTGCTCGCTGGCGGGTACGCTGGGCTTGGGCAAGCTGATAGCCGTATACGACGACAACGGTATCTCTATTGACGGTGAAGTTGAAGGTTGGTTTACCGACGATACTGCGGCGCGCTTTAAGGCCTATGGTTGGCAGGTTATTCAAGGTGTTGATGGACACGATGCCGCCCAGATTAAGGCGGCATTTGAGGCCGGTCGTGCCGAGACGGCCAAGCCGACGTTGATCTGCGCAAAAACACTCATCGGTAAAGGCTCCCCCAACAAACAGGGAACGGAGTCCTGTCACGGGGCGCCCTTGGGCGACGATGAAATAGCCGCCACTAGGGAAGCAATCGGTTGGCCGCACGCGCCTTTTGTTATTCCTGAAGAAGTTTATGCGGGCTGGGATGCCAAGCAAGTGGGCGCATCAAAGCAGGCGGCGTGGTTGGATCTGCTCGAGGGCTATAAGTCGGCATTTCCAGAATTGGCGTCGGAGCTCGAGCGTCGTTTGAGTGGTGAATTGCCAGCTGACTTTGAGGCTGCTGCGCAATCTTATGTCGAGCGATGTCAGGCTGAAGGCGCTACGATTGCGTCACGAAAGGCATCACAAAATGCGATTGAGGCGTTTGCTGCCGCGGTTCCCGAGCTCTTGGGTGGGTCGGCCGATTTGGCTGGAAGCAACTTAACCCTCTGGTCTGGCTCAAAAGGGGTCGATGCACAGGACGCTAGCGGTAATTACATCTATTATGGCGTGCGCGAGTTTGGCATGTCCGCAATCATGAATGGTATTGCATTGCACGGTGGCTTCATTCCCTACGGCGCGACTTTCCTGATCTTTATGGAATACGCGCGCAACGCCGTCCGTATGGCGGCACTGATGAAGCAGCAGAGCATTTTTGTGTACACCCACGACTCCATTGGTTTGGGTGAAGATGGTCCCACACACCAGCCGGTTGAGCAGCTTGCTTCTCTTCGCGGTACCCCCAACATGGTCACGTGGCGTCCTTGCGATGCGGTCGAGTCGGCTGTTGCCTGGCAGCAGGCGATTTTGCGTCAAGATGGTCCGTCTGCTCTGGTGTTTTCGCGTCAAAATCTGCCCCATCAAGATCGAGATGCAGCGACTCTCGCTTCGATACGGCGTGGCGGCTATATCTTGAGAGATTGTGAGGGGACACCGGAGCTGATCTTTATCGCCACCGGCTCCGAAGTGGCACTCGCGCAAGCGGCTGCGGCTGAGTTTGCAGATCAAGGTCGAGGCGTTCGTGTGGTATCAATGCCGAGCCCTGAACAGTTTGAGGCTCAAGATGCCGAATACCGAGAGTCTGTATTGCCAAGTGATGTGTTTGCTCGAGTCGCGGTTGAAGCTCTGCACCAGGATTATTGGTATAAATACGTCGGTCTTGATGGCCGCATTATCGGTATGAATAGTTTTGGTGAGTCTGCCCCGGCAAACGCCCTATTCGAGCATTTCGATATCACGGTGGCGGCAGTATTGGCCGCGGCCGAGGAATTGCTTGAAGCCTAGTTCGTATGATGCGACTCGCGATCAACGGCTACGGTCGAATTGGCCGTAGCGTACTTCGAGCCTACTTTGAGCGAGGGGGTTCGGATAGCGTTGATTTAGTTGCGATTAACGAGCTCGCGGACCCTCGAACTATATGCCATTTAACTCGCTACGACTCCACCCACGGGCGTTTTGGGTTTCCCACAGATCTCAAAAACGATGTCTTGGTGGTGAATGGCAATGGGATCATTTTGTCCCACGAGGCCGATCCGGCGCTGTGTCCTTGGCGAGAGTTAAATATTGACTTAGTGCTTGAATGCACCGGTGTAGAAGGTGGCCGAGCCACAGCACAATGGCATTTGGATGCAGGTGCCAAACGCTTGCTTTTTTCACAGCCCGCCACGGCTGATATTGATGCGACCGTCGTGTTTGGTGTCAATCAAAATTTGCTCACCTCTGATGCCTTCGTTGCGTCAACGGGCTCGTGTACCACCAATGCGATCGTCCCAGTGATCGATGCGCTCGATCGGGCTTTCGGCGTCGAATATGGAACTATAACCACCATACATTCGGCTATGAATGATCAGCCAGTTTTGGATGCTTACCATCACGCGGATCT
>JAUHWV010000152.1 GCA_030427335.1 Gammaproteobacteria bacterium
GCGCAGCCGTGAACGGTGATGACAAAGCAGCGGTTTTGTTGGCTGAGGGTTTGATTCAAGTGTCTCAGCCTGCGCCGGCGGCTCCAGAAGTCGAAGAAGCTCTAGCTGAAGAAGCTGCGGAAGAAGCGACAGAAGAAGCTGCAGAAGAAGCTGCAGAAGAAGCTGCAGAAGAAGCTCCAGCTGAAGAAGCTACAGCTGAAGAAGCTACAGAAGAAGACGCGGAAGAAGAAGCTAAAGACGCTTAAGTTTTTGGTTACGATTGCGCAAATGAGGCCCACTTCTGTGGGCCTTTTACTATCTGGAAGGTGATATTTGATGTCTACCCGCAAGAGTGATTACCGCTTTGAGTTGCCCGATGAGCTAATTGCACAGTATCCCTTAGCGGATCGAAGTGCTTCGCGCTTGTTGTGCTTGGATCGGGTTAGCGGTCAGGTAAATCACAAACAGTTTTCTGAGATAGTCGATTATTTGAAGCCTGGTGATCTACTTGTGTTCAACAACACGAGAGTGATCCCTGCGCGGCTCTTTGGTCAAAAGAGCTCGGGCGGGCGCATCGAGATGCTGGTTGAACGCGTAACAGGCGACTTCGAGGCTCTGGTCATGATGAGGTCCAGCCGCTCGCCCAAACCAGGCGCTCTTGTTAAGGTTTTTGACCATTCTGCTACCGAGGTGGCGGGAGAGGTCGAGGTGCTCGGTCGTGACGGATCGCTCTTTATTGTTCGGTCTGCTCGAGAGCCGATTGCCGATCTGATTACACGTTGCGGACATATGCCTTTGCCGCCATACATAGAACGAGCAGATGAGGCGAGCGATCAGGATCGATACCAGACTGTATATGCCAAACGAGACGGCGCGGTTGCTGCGCCTACCGCGGGGCTACATTTTACGGGTGGCCTGTTGGAGGCTTTATCGGCCAAAGGCGTCAACATGGCGGAAGTCACGCTTCACGTCGGTGCCGGAACGTTTAAGCCAGTGAAAGACGATGATATTCGTGATCACACCATGCATTCAGAGTGGTTCGAGATAAGCGAGGATACCGTTGAAAAAATACGGCAAACCAAGGCGAAGGGCGGTCGCGTGGTAGCTGTGGGAACCACATCGGTTCGCACTCTAGAATCAGCGGCACTCCATGGCGAGCTCAAAGCGTGCTCGGGTGATACGGATATCTTCATATACCCGGGTTTTACATTCAAAGTAGTCGACGCGCTGATTACCAATTTCCATCTGCCTGAATCCACTCTTATTATGTTGGTCAGTGCTTTGGCTTCTCGCGAGAGCGTTTTGAATGCTTATGCTGAAGCGGTTCAAGAACGCTACCGATTTTTTAGTTATGGCGATGCTATGTTTATTAGCTCAGGAGAGTCACCGTGAGTTCACAATCGTGTCGGATGTCATTTGAGCTTTTGGGTAACGAAGGTTACGCGCGCCGTGGGCGTTTGCATTTCCCTAGGGGGGCAGTCGAAACCCCTGCGTTCATGCCGGTGGGAACCTATGGCACCGTTAAGGGTATGACGCCTCAGGATGTTAAGAATATTGGTGCGCATATTATCTTGGGCAATACCTTCCATCTGTGGTTGCGCCCAGGAACAGACATCATCAAGTTGCATGGCGACCTGCACGATTTTATGGGCTGGTCAGGCCCCATTTTGACCGATTCAGGCGGCTTTCAGGTCTTTAGCTTGGGCGCCATGCGTAAAATTTCAGAAGAGGGTGTGTCTTTTCAGTCGCCGGTTGATGGATCCAAAGTCTTTTTGGATCCAGAGGAGTCGATGCGGATTCAGCGCGATCTCGGTAGCGATATCGTGATGATTTTTGACGAGTGCACACCTTACCCTGCGGAACACAAAGTAGCCAAAGAGAGCATGGAGCTCTCATTGCGCTGGGCCGAACGAAGCAAGGCGGCACACGCGGGTAATGATGCGGCTCTGTTTGGTATCGTGCAAGGCGGTATGTATGAAGATCTCCGCAAGGCCTCACTGGCAGGGCTTGAAGCTCTCAATTTTGACGGCTACGCCATTGGGGGCTTGTCTGTAGGTGAGCCAAAAGAAGAGATGTTCCATGTCTTGGAAGTCCTGAAAGATGAAATGCCGATTGCCAAGCCGCGCTATTTAATGGGCGTTGGAACACCCTCAGACCTGCTTGAAGGTGTGATGCGCGGCATTGATATGTTTGACTGTGTGATGCCAACGCGGAACGCGCGCAACGGGCACTTGTTCACCAGTCAGGGCGTTGTCAAATTGCGCAACGCCAAGCATAAGCGCTCGACACAGCCGTTAGACCCGAACTGTGATTGCTACACCTGCCAAAACTTTTCAGCTTCTTATCTGCACCACCTGGATAAGTGCAAGGAAATTTTAGGGTCCCAGCTCAACACGATCCATAATTTACGGTACTACCAGACCCATATGGCGGGTATACGAGAGGCCATAGAAAACCACTCGCTTGATGATTTTCGCGGGGCCTTTTACGAGGCACAAGGTCAATTGCCGCCGCAGGTCAAACCCGCATGAAAAAGCTGGTCGTTTTCGTGCCCGAGACCCACATTGAAGTGGTAAAGAATGCCTTATTTGAATCGGGGGCTGGCCGCTTAGGGGATTACGAGTGCTGCTCTTGGCAGACTCTCGGTCAGGGCCAATTTCAGCCCAATGCGGCGGCAAATCCGTATTTGGGTAGAGCAGGCGAGTTAGAATCTGTACTCGAATATCGTGTTGAGATGGTTTGTGATGATTCCTGTCTAGCCGATGCCGTTGCCGCTCTCAGGCAAGCACATCCCTATGAAGAGCCGGCTTTTGATATAATCGAGCTCGTGGATTTCGAGAGGTACCGCCGTGTCTAAACGCCCACTAGTTTTTACCCCGCAGTCTCCGCCGAGCGATGTTATTCCATCGCCGTGTGTCTCGATCTGTGCGCTCGATGAAAACGATGTGTGCGTCGGTTGTTTTCGAACGGGTAGTGAGATAACAGATTGGTTTATGGCGACCAATGACGAGAAACGCGGCATTCTTAGAGCGGCCTCCGAGCGTCGTACCGCGGCCGGTTTTAACGGCTTAACCTAGCGATTCTGCGTTGGCGTTCGTATCGGTTTTCCTGAAAGCGCGGACAGCCTGAATCACGTTACTATCGAGGCTCAAAATCTCGAGGCAATGTTCCCCAAGAGCAAGGCTGGTATTGCCCTCAGGGAAGGATTCAAGTACTTCCAGAATGAGCCCGCTAATGGTCCGAGGGCCTTCTGTCGGTAAGGTCCAATTGAGGGCTTTGTTCACGTCTCGAATCGAGGCGTTGCCCAGAATGGTATAGCTTCCATCGCGCTCTGCTGTGATGTAGTCGTCTTGGTCGATGAGGCTTGAGGTGAATTCACCCACGATCTCCTCGAGAATATCTTCCAAGGCGACCAAGCCCATGACGTCCCCGTACTCATCTACTACGGTACCCAAGCGAAGTTTTTGTTTCTGAAAATTTAGAAGCTGAGTGTGCAGTGGCGTATTTTCTGGCACGAAGTAGGGCGCTTCCATCTCACGCAGCAGTGCGTCGCGATCAAGACCATTCTCGGTAACAATGCGACTGATATTGCGCATATGAAGAATGCCTTCGATATTGTTAATGTCCTCTCGCCACACCGGTAGGCGCGTATGCTCGGAGGCCTGCAGGGTGCGCATGATTTCATCGTCGTCGTCATCTAAATCGATGCCGTAAACTTCATTCCTGGGCACCATAATGTCGTCTACGCTCACTTGTTCTAGATCTAAGATGTTGAGCAACATGCCCCGGTGGCGGGTGGGTATCATCGGTCCGGATTCGTTCACAATAGTACGCAACTCATCTGATGATACCGCGTCGTCGCTGCTTTTGGACGGATCCACACCCATGAGCTTGAGTAGACCATTGGTGATACTGTTAATGCCCCACACCAGAGGGTGCATGATTTTCATGAGGGGCAGCAGAATAAAGCTCGCGGGAAAGGCAATTCGTTCCGGATGCAATGCTGCGATTGTTTTTGGCGTGATTTCAGCAAAGATTAAGATAACCAAAGTCAATACAAGTGTGGCGATGGCGATACCAGCGTCACCAAACAAGCGAATCGCTATGACGGTCGCGATGGCTGAAGCCAGGATGTTAACCAAGTTGTTGCCGATCAAAATAAGGCCGATCAAACGATCAGGTCGGTCAAGTAACTCGCTGGCCCTCATGGCACCTCGGTGCTTTTCGTTGCGAAGATGCTTTAGTCGAAACCGGTTGAGAGACATCATTCCCGTTTCAGATGACGAGAAGAATCCGGACAATATGATGAGCAGTAGGAGCGCTGCAAATAGCAGCTCAAGAGGCGCTTCGTTCAACGCGGGTGACATTCCCTATGGCTTATGAACGGTAAGTGTGGCTAAGAAATGTCCCAGGCGCAAGCGCTGTGCCTAAACTCGACCTCAATTTTCGTAAGTAAACACAGGTGCGGGCTTTTTAGAGCGTTGGTTTAGGTAGGTTGAAGAGGTGTATGCTGCGGCGTTCGTCTAGGTTAGGCGAGCGTTTGTATAGGTAGACGAGGTGTATACGACGACATGCTTCTAGATTGGGCGAAGGGTTTTGTAGAGGGCTCGTGCACCCAGGGGCGCTCGACCACTCGCTCACCCTGCAATCAACTGCAGCGCGAATTTAGAGCCGAAATACGCGAGCAAAATCAGGGCAAAACCCGACAGCGTTAATTTAACCGCGGTGCGTGAGCGCCATCCAAGTTGATAGTGGCCCCATAGTAGAACGCTATATACCAACCACGCGCACAGGGTAAAGACCGTTTTGTGTGCCACATGTTGGGCGAGCATATCTTCTAGAAAGAAAAAGCCACTTAAGATGGCGAGGCTCAGCAAGGCAAATCCGATCCACAGCAGTTCAAATAACAGTCGTTCCATCTTTTGCAGGGGCGGTAGCCAACGCGTCACGCCTTTGTTGTGATGCATTCGAAGGCTTTTATCTTGCACCGCCACAATCACCGCTTGCATTGCTGCCAGAGCCAACATCGCGTTTGCCGCGAGTGAACTGGCTATGTGGATTACCACGGTCGGCGACAGTCGTTGCTCAAATGGATCGCTGGGAGCGAGGGTGGCCAGTAAAATGGCCAAGGCAGAGAGTGGGAATAAGCCAACCAGCAGTGTTTGGACGGGTCGCCAAATGAGCAAAGCCACTGCCGCAAAATTCGTTATTAAAAATGCGAGCGAGACCGCTTCGTTGAAACCCATGGGGCTCAGCGTGTGCGATGTCAGCACACTGTATGTTAGGTTGGTGTGCCCGAGCATCGCTAGCGCGCCAAATGGCAGTGCGCGGGGCGATAGAGCGCCTTTGTGTGCAGCCCCATACCTAAGCTGTAGCGAAGCAGCCCCAAAATAGGCGGTTACTGTCAGGGCTAGGGTCAGGAACTCGATCATGGCTATGGGCGCACGCTTATGCTTAACGTATAATCCCCCTTTGTACCTAGATCGCACAAACTAATCAATAGGGCGATGCCCCTA
>JAUHWV010000153.1 GCA_030427335.1 Gammaproteobacteria bacterium
ATCAGAGAGTGCAAACGACTACATCGGAGGGTTTCCTGAGCACCCGCATCGCGGGTTTGAAACCATTACCTATATGAAGGCAGGACGCATGCGCCACCGAGATCACATGGGTAATGAGGGCGTTATAGGGCCTGGCGATGTGCAATGGATGACTGCGGGCAGAGGGGTGTTGCACTCAGAAATGCCTGAGCAGGAAGAGGGTCTGATGCATGGCTTTCAACTGTGGCTAAACTTGCCTGCGGCAGAGAAACTGAAACCGGCCGCCTATCGCGATATTCGGTCTAGTGAGGTGAGCTACCACCGTGACGTCCAAGGTAATGAGTTTCGTGTGGTTGCTGGGCGCCTCGAGATTAACGGGCTTACCTTGACCGGCCCTTTGCCTGTTTTGAGTACCAATCCGTTTATGATGGATCTATCGGTGGCTGCTAATCAAGTGGTGGAGTTAGAACTACCCAGCTATGAGCAAGTTCTCGTTTTGGTTTACAAGGGTCGTACCGAGTCGCTTGCCTGTAAAGAACTGGGACTGTTTGATGTAGGTGAAACGGTGCGCCTGACTGCCACCAATGAGGGGTGCGAAGCCCTTGTGCTCGCCGGTAAGGCGCTTCGCGAACCGATTGTTCAATACGGTCCGTTTGTGATGAACCACATGCACGAAATTGAGCAAGCGATTCGCGATTTTCAGAGTGGTCAGTTGGTTGGCTAGCGACATTTGGAAGAGCCTCAGCAAGATGTTTAACTTGAGCGCTTCCGCTAAAGTTCGGTGGAATCATGGGGTGAGAGTTCATTCCGGCCTCGTCTTCTGGCGTCACCGTTTCACAAAAATTGGGTGGATCAGAGCGGAGCGCGATAAGAGAGCTCCTCGCGCACTCCACCTCGTTGTAATGACTCTTTGGGTCGCGTCGCGTGATGACACGCTGTTCACTAAAAGAGTCGCTTAATGCGACCCTGTGCACTAACAAGATAGGAACAAAGAATGCCTGAAGGCCCCGAAATTCGTCGCGCCGCTGACAAGATCGCCAAAGTCATAGAGGGCCGGTTGATCGAGTCTGTGAGCTTCGGTTTAGATCACCTAAAAACATTTGACGATCAACTTTCGGGTCAGATCGTGCTGGAGCTCGAGACGCGCGGTAAGGCGCTACTCACACATTTCTCCAACGATCTGACCATCTACTCCCACAATCAGCTGTACGGGCGTTGGTATGTGGTAAGGCGCGACCAATACCCTGCCACGAATCGGTCGCTGAGGATTGCTCTGCATACCGACACACACAGCGCTCTGTTGTACAGCGCCTCCGATATTGCGGTGTTGCCTACAGCCGAGCTGTTAAGTCACCCTTTTTTGGCCCGAATCGGCCCTGATATTCTTGATAGAACGATTACTTGGCGCGATGTTGTGCGGCTTCTCATCGCGCCAGAAAGAAGACGACGAAAGCTCGCAGGGCTCTATCTAGATCAAGGCTTCATGGCTGGAATTGGCAACTACCTTCGCTCTGAAATTTTATTCGATGCGGGTGTTAATCCACATAAGCGCCCAGTGGATCTGAGCCAAATAGAGTTAAACCGGCTGGCTCGAAGTACCCTCACTATTAGCCGGCGAGCTTATGAGACAGGCGGCATTACCAATCCTGATGCGAGAGTCAAGAAGCTCAAAAAACAAGGTCTAAAGCGTGGAGCCTACCGACATGCGGTGTTCACCCGAGAGAATCGTGCTTGTTATCACTGTCAGTCTCAGATAGTAAAGGAAGAGATCGCATCTCGTCGCGTTTACTACTGCCCCCGATGCCAGCAGGATTCCGCGTAGCGGATGCTTGCGGATTAGAAACGGTTTTGATGAATTTACACGCTGGCTGCGCTCAAGGTCAGTGCTCAGTGCTCAGGGTTCAGGTTTCAGGTTTCAGGTTTCAGGTTTCAGGGCTCAGGGCTCAGGGTTCAGGTTTCAGGTTTCAGGGCTCAGGGCTCTTGGAAAGGTTGGGGCCTGGGTAAAGGACTCACCATTTGCCGTTACGGAACGCACACTTACTGTGGCTTCGTGACTAAAAGGCGTACCCTCGGGCTCGATGTCTACCCAACCACCCGGTTTGGCCGGCTGAGTGCTATTCCCTCTGACTCCCTCGTCGCAAGAATACCGCGTTCAGAGATAAACATAGATGATTCCTGTAAAGGGTGATAGCGTGAAGTATCACGCCGTTTCTTGAAAAATCGGAGGGTAAACATTGGCTCTTAAAACCATCTTCAGCAGTTCATCAGAGCGTCATTGGACAACAGAGCTGAGTGAAAAGTTTTTGCTTGCGGTAATCGGCATCGCTACCCTCGTGGCGGCGGGTCAGCACATTTGGCTTATGATAGAACAGCAGACGGTTCTTTTGGCCGATCTGTTCTTGTTGTTTATTTTTGCAGAAGTCATTGGCATGGTGGGAGCGTTCTATACATCGCACCGCATACCCGTGACCTTACCAATCATTATTGCAATGACCGCATTGTGCCGCCTTATCGTTCTGCACAGCAAAGAGATGGAGCCGCTAACTTTGTTAGCCGAAGCCTTTGCGATTCTCATTCTCGCAGGCGCCAGCTATTTAATGAGCCTGAAAGATAAATTGAGCTTAGAAAAGACGATACTCAGAAAAGAAGCATTACGGAGCGGTGCGGCTCCCACCGACGCGTGAGCGTATCCAAGACGGTGGCTTGATCGGGATTAGTGTGTTGCCTCGGGCCGTGGTGATTAAAGTGACTTTACAGTTATTACAGGGTGCCCGAGGCCAACTGCGCTGCAGCATAATCAGCCGCCCGCGCCGTCAGTGCCATATAAGTGAGCGATGGATTTACGCTTGACGATGATGTCATGCAGGCACCGTCGGTTACAAACAGGTTGGGCACATCGTGTGATTGATTCCAGCGGTTCAGCACCGATTGTGTTGGGTCATCCCCCATGCGGGCTGTGCCCATTTCGTGAATGGCTTCGCCCGCTAGCCCTACGTTATTAAACGCGTTTACCCCAACTGCGCCAGCAGCAACCAACATCGCTTCAGCTTCACGCATGATATCGGCTCGGATTTTGTGTTCGTTTTCACTCCATTCAAAATGGAAACGCACCTGTGGAATCCCATATCGATCTTTTTTGTTATGGTCCAGTTCAAGCCGGTTGTTGCTATTTGGAAGGCATTCACCGAACCCCATCAAGTACATGATCCAGGGGCCGTTCCTCAAGCTGTGTTTGTATTCGGCCCCAAAGCCCGGTGTTGCGTTGGCTTGAGCTAACAAAGGAAGTTTTCTGGCTGCGCCTTGAAAGTTATAGCCTCTTAAAAAGTCGCGATCCTGTTTGTCGATGTTTTGGAATCGAGGAATATAGATACCGTTGGGTCGGTTACCCCGATCGAGTTTATGGGTGAACTGCGGAAACACACCGGTTGCCCCCGTGCGGTAGGTATGATCCATCAGATAGTGTCCGAGGGTACCGCTTCGATTAGCCAAGCCATTTGGGAATTGCTCTGAGCGTGAATTGAGCAAGAGTGCCGTGCTGCCTATGGTCGATGCACACAAGAAAATCAGTTTGGCTGCATAGCGGCTTCGCACGAGGGTATTTGAATCGATGACGTTAACCCCTGTGGCGCGACCACTGGTTGCATCGTAGTCGATCGAATCCACCACTGCATTGGATCGTAGCGTCAAGTTTCCCGTGGCGCGAGCCGCGGGTAGAGTCGAGCTTTGCGTCGAAAAGTACGCGCCTGCTGAACAGCCGCGATGGCAGGGGCCGCAGTAATGGCATGCGGCACGCCCCTGATGTGGTTGAGTGAGCACAGCGGCTCGACCTATGGTCATTATTCGATCGCGAAATTGATCTGCGATGACCGTTTTCACATGAGACTCAACAACGTTAAAGGCCATTGGTGGCAAGAACTCGCTGTCAGGAAGATGGGAAAGTCCCTCGGCCTGACCGCTCACACCGATAAAACGTTCTACCTTGCTGTACCAAGGCGCGATGTCTTCGTAGCGAATTGGCCAGTCAATTCCATGACCATCGGATTTATTAGCTTCAAAATCCAAATCGCTCCATCGGTAGACTTGTCTGCCCCACAGGAGTGAACGCCCGCCCACCACACCGCTCTGAAACCACGTGAACGCATCGGGGTTGGCGTAGGGATGTTGCGCGTCGTTATTGAAAAAGTGGCGCGTTGTTTCATTGAACAGATAATTTTTACTTTGAACCGGATACTCGTTTTCGTACAAATCCTTTATCGGTTTGCCGCGCAAGGGCTGCTCCCATGGGGCTTGGTGCTCAGTGGGGTAGTCTTTTCCGTGCTCGACCATCCGGCCGCGATCCAACATGAGCACCTTGAGTCCGCGTTCAGTCAGCTCTTTGGCGGCCCAGCCGCCGGTGATGCCAGACCCTACAACAATAGCGTCAAAATCTGCTGGAGCGGTGCTCATAGGTTCATTCCATAGAAACGATGCGGCGGCCAAAATCGGAGAAGTCTAAATTGCCCTCGTAGCTGCCAGACATCGGAGCATAAACTTGCTCGACCGTGCAGCCGATTTCTGAGGTGTAGTAGCCCACTATCACAAGCTCTTTGAGCTTGGCAAAGAAGGGACTGTTTGCATCATGCTCTTTCGAGAATGCGCTCGTAGCGCCTTGTGATGCCTTGTAAGCCAAAGCCTCTTCTTCTTGCTGCGCGAGCAGGCGGTTACGCAGATCCGGGGAGGCTTGGAAAAAAGAGCAAGCTTCTGCCGCCCGGGTCGCTTCTTCGATACCCGCCAGGCCGGCTTCGAATACCTCTCGTTCCACTTTCTCGTACCAACTCTCGATTATTGTCGCAATAAACTGCGGTACCCCGGCGCTTATGGCACCGGGTGTGTCGGTGGTGGGTATGATCATCTCCGCTAATACCGAGATATTTTTAAGCTGGAGAGAATCCAATGCGCCGTTTTTCAGCGGCGCGGTATCGAGTCCATACTCTATCGCGGCCGCGATAGACGGACTTATCTGCAGGCCCGCACTGCCCGCCAATAGCTTGAGTAGATCTCTTCGTTGCACAGACGCTTATGCCTTACTTTTTTCGGCAGGATACTGTAAGGGATGCGGAGGTATCAAATTAGAGCCACTTTCACAGTGTTTCGAATGTGATGCCCGCGCTTTGTTGCAGCCGCTCAATCAACAGATTACCCATCGCCGAAGCGGGCGTCCAAACGCCGCCCGGGCAGCTAAGTTCATCGCGAGCTAAACACACAGCGGATTCACCCAGCATTCGCGAGGTAGCCCCATAGCCGGGATCGCGATCGCCTGATACGCGTGTGCGCACCGTTTGCGAACCGTCGGCATTTTGCCCATGAAAGAACATCTCGAAATGACCATTCCTTTGTTCTTTTGGGGTGGGACCTTCACCGGGTTTGGGCAAGAAACGGCCCGCCAGCTTGCGGATCGGACCAAGCGCCATGAATACGGGGGTGAGTTTGCTACCCAAGGCAATATTCTTAGCTTTCTT
>JAUHWV010000154.1 GCA_030427335.1 Gammaproteobacteria bacterium
CCGCCGCCACCCTCTCCCATCAGCATTATCCTGGCATTGCCGCGCCCGCCCATGCTCAAACGCTGTTTGCAAACCATCAGCGCTCTCGGCATCAAGGAGCTGATACTCCTGCAAAGTGCGCGCGTTGAAAAAAGCTACTGGCAATCTCCTCTGATCGACACAGACTCGATCGAAAAGATCATTACCACAGGGCTGGAACAAGCCTGTGATACCCAGTCGCCCATTCTTTATTGGCATCGGCGATTTAAACCTTTTATTGAGGACAGTTTCGAGGCGGTAAAATCGAGGTTTGATCGCTGTCTATTAGCTGATCATCGCGCAAAAGAGCCGATCAGTGTCCCCAACGCGAGCGAATCCACACTGGTTTGTATTGGCCCAGAGGGCGGCTTTATTCCCTATGAAATAGAACGGTTTCGCGAGTACGGCTGCCAAAGTGTCCACCTTGGCCCCCGAACGCTCAGAGCCGAAACGGCAGTTGCAGCCATTCTCGGCAAACTGTGTCATTAACCAAGCTACCTTTGCGAGCCAAAGGTGGGGGTAAACTCCCTTGGGTGAGTATACCGCCCAACTCTGAGCGTCAGCTAAATCGCGCAACTCACCCCAGTACCGCGCAAACCGCAATAGCCGTTGGGGTTCTTGTCGAGATACTGCTGGTGATACTCCTCTGCAAAATAAAAATTTGATGCAGGGGCCACCTCTGTCGTGATCATGCCAAAACCCTGTTCAGCTAATTTAGCTTCGTATTGCACTTTAGACGCAAGCGCGATTTCAAGCTGCTGCTCCGTCGTCGTGTAAATCGCCGAGCGATATTGAGTGCCTAGATCATTGCCTTGACGCATCCCCTGTGTCGGATCGTGCGCCTCCCAGAAGACTTTCAGCAGCGCCTGCAGGGACGTTCTCGCCGAATCAAAATCTACCAAAACCAATTCAACGTGCCCAGTTTGCCCGGAGCAAACCTCTTCGTAGGTGGCGTTGGGCGTAAAGCCACCGCCATAACCAACAGCTGTCAGCGTCACGCCCGGCTGTTGCCACAGACGCCGCTCGGCGCCCCAGAAGCAGCCCATCCCTAAGTACAGACGCTGTTCACCAGCCGGTAATGGACGTCTTAGTTCACACCCAAAAAGTCGATGCGGCTCAACCAACTGCATTTCCTGTTCGCGCCCAGTTAAAGCCGCGTCAGGGGAGACTAAGGTGTGCTTTTTACGTATCGAAAACCAATCCATGACGAGTACCCCATTGAGTAAGAACAAGACGACCGGTCTGAAAAGCGGTACGACCAAGTGTTCTTGCACCCGCGTTCCAAACACGCCATCATTTTAGCTCTCTTACGGACAAACTGACAAAGCCGATGAGCAAGTCTCTCACATCTACAACCAGCGTCAGCGCCTTCCTGCAAAAACATAAAAGCATCAGTTCCGTTGTTAAGCAGCAACAGCGCTTACTGTTTGCAATCGATGCGACCGCCAGTCGCCAACCCACCTGGGATTTGGCCTGTAATCTGACTGGGGCTTTGTTTTCGGGAGCCGACGCGCTTCCCGGTCTAACCCTCAAACTCTGCTTCTATCGCGGGTTCAGCGAATTTAGACAGAGTGATTGGCTAGCAGACCCCAAAGTATTGAGCCGTAAAATGGCCACTGTTCGCTGCGAAGCGGGGCAAACACAGATCGAACGCACACTCGAATTTGGACTCCAAGAGCACAAACAGAGCCCCATTAAAGGTGTGGTGTTCATTGGAGACGCAATAGAGGAACCGCCCCACCGCCTGATGAACTTGGCAGGACAGTGCGCCATGGTGAAACTGCCGCTGTTTATTTTCCAAGAGGGACACGACGGCGCTGTACAGGATATTTTTACCCAAATGGCTCGCCTGAGCAAAGGCGCCTATGCCCGCTTTGATCTTACTGCGCCCGATCGTCTGCGAGACCTGCTCAATGCCGTGGCCACCTATGCTCGAGGCGGTTATACTGCGCTCAAACAGCAAAACAGTACCGCTGCTCAGCTACTACTGAACCAATTGCCGGACTAACATGCCAAGACTCATACTGATTGCCGCGGCTGCGTTGGCGCTCTACATTGCCATCACTCGCATCAAAGCACTCCCAATCACGCAAAGGCGAGGCGCTTACGTCCAGCTCGCCCTGGTCGTCGCCGCCATCACTACCGTGATTTTAGCTCTGATGGGCAAGATGCACTGGATAGGCGCCCTGTTAACCGGGGTACTCGTGATGCTACGACAGTCGCTTCCACTTCTGATCCAGGTACTACCGCACCTTAAAGGTTGGTTGGGGCAACAGTCGAATGGGCAGAGCTCGCAAGTCGAGACCAAAATACTGCGCATGACGCTTGATCACAACACGGGGAAACTTGACGGTCTCGTTCTAATGGGTGACTTCGAGGGCCGCGAACTCCATACACTCGGACGTTCAGAGCTTGAAGAACTGCTTCAGTATTGCAACGACACAGATACAGATTCTGCTCAACTTCTGGCAAATTACATGGAGCAACGATTCAACGAGTCATTTAGCCGTACTGAGCACAAGCAGGGCTCTCAAGCCGTTTCGGCCGAGCTCACCAAGCGCGAAGCGCTCGCGATACTGGGGTTATCAGAGGGTGCGAGCCGTGACGAAATTATCGCCGCACACCGTAAACTCATGCAAAAACTCCACCCTGACCGCGGCGGCAATGATTACCTCGCATCGCGTGTTAACGCGGCCAAAGCACTGTTGCTAGAGGACTAACGCATCGATGTCAGAGATCTTCGTAATTCGAAACCAGTTAGGGCATTACTTTGCCAAAAGCAAAGACTGGACCGATGGCCGCGATGGTCAGGCAGTGGCCCAGTTCAAGTATCGCGATGAAGCACTCAACACGCTGGTGGAATTGTCTTCCAAAGACATTGATCTGAGAGCCGAAATCGTGGCATCAGAGCTCACCGATAAAGGTCGACTCAACCTGCAGGTGAGTGAACACCCCCTACCTGAAGACACTCAATCCTCGATCGAGGGCGTTGTTTAGCTCGCCCGCGGAACCTTTGGTCGTAAAGCACTGTCTCAGAGTTGGTTTACTTGATTTAATGCGACCTCGTCCCCATTTAATTAAACAACTCTCTGTTATTTTGCGTAACTAGGTAAACTCTTCAAAGGAAGCAAACCAATGCGTATTTTATTGTTTCTCGCCACCAACATCGCGGTCATGATCCTCGCCAGCATCATCTTCAATCTGCTCGGTTTTCAAAGCATCCTGGCAGCCAATGGCGTGGATTTGAACCTACAGGCGCTGCTCGTTTTCTGCGCGCTCTTTGGGTTCGGCGGTTCTTTCGTTTCATTGCTGCTCAGCAAGTGGATGGCGAAACGCTCTACCGGCACTCAAATCATCACGCAACCTCGTGATGCCCAAACTCGCTGGCTTCTCGATACAGTGGCTCGGCTCAGCCGCGACGCCGGGATCAAAACGCCGGAGGTCGGTGTTTTTCCCTCACAAGCAGCTAACGCCTTCGCAACCGGCTGGAACAAGAATGACGCGCTGGTCGCGGTCAGTTCAGGCCTTTTGAATCGGTTTCAACCCGATGAAGTTGAAGCGGTGCTCGCACACGAGATCGGTCACGTCGCCAATGGTGACATGGTCACGCTCACACTCATACAAGGAGTCGTGAACACTTTCGTTATGTTCTTTGCTCGCATCATCGGCCACACCGTAGATCGCGTTATCTTCAAGACCGAGCGTGGCTACGGTATAGGCTACTACATCGCCACCATCTTTGCTGAAATCATACTCGGGATTCTGGCCAGCATGATTGTGGCCTGGTTTTCGCGCTGGAGAGAATATCGCGCCGACGCCGCAGGTGCTGCTTTGGCCAGCCACGGCGCCATGATCAGTGCACTAGAACGACTCAAAATGGAACAAAACCTACCCAATGATCTACCTGGCGAACTCACGGCCTTCGGCATTCGTAATCTTAAAAAGAGCGGCTTAGCGGAAATGCTGGCCTCCCACCCCCCTCTAGATGATCGTATCCGTGCGTTAAAAAACGCACGCTAAGGAGACTGCTGTGACCGGAGTTTTTCGAGCCTTTTTACTTTTCTGTACCGCGCTCTTGGCCGCATGCAGTTCGGACGACTCGGTCATAGCCAACGCCGCTCTAGCAGAGACACGCGACTCAGACGCACCCGAGTACCTTAGCTTCGCCACCCAAGACGAAGCCAACACCACGGAAATATTCAGCAAAGCCAGCCCAGCCGTGGTGTTTGTCACTAACAAAGCGCTTCGGCGCGGCTTATTCTCCCTGAACGTCGAGGAAATCCCCCGCGGCTCGGGTACGGGCTTCGTTTGGAACAAGGCCGGATTAATCGTAACCAACTTTCACGTAATAGCGGGGGCGCAGAGACTCACCGTGACCCTGCAAGATCGCTCAGAGCACGACGCTGAAGTCATTGGCGTTGCTCCAGAGAAAGATCTCGCGGTTTTACGTATTGAAAATCCACCAGAAGACCTACAAACGTTACCCTTGGGGGATTCCAGCGAGCTTCAGGTTGGACGCAAGGTACTCGCTATCGGCAACCCCTTTGGTCTGGATACCACACTCACTACCGGGGTCGTTTCGGCTTTGGGGCGCGAAATTAAAGCACCCAGCAATCGAACCATCCGCGGGGTGATCCAGACCGACGCAGCGATCAACCCAGGTAATAGTGGCGGCCCCTTGTTAAACTCACTGGGTCAACTCATTGGCGTTAACACGGCGATCTACAGCCCCAGTGGCGCCAGTGCCGGAATCGGCTTTGCCATACCGGTCAATACCGTCGCTGAAGTGGTACCCCAGCTGATCAGCTACGGCCGTGTACTGAGACCCATCATGGGTGTTGAGCTTGCCAGTGATCGCTGGATTCAGCGCTACAACATTCAGGGCGTTCCGATCGTACGGGTATTCCCGGGTTTACCCGCGGCGGAATCGGGCATGAGCGGTGCGTTTCGGAACTACCGTGGCGATGTCGTGTTAGGTGATGTAATCGTCGCCATCAATGGCGAAAAGGTGCGCAATAACGACGAATACTTCACCCTGATTGAGCGTTTCGCACCGGGGGATTCCATCACGGTAACAACTCGACTTGGGCAAACTGAGAAGGACTACGAAGTTACGCTGGTGCAATCGGACTAGCGCCTATTCGATCATCGACGATCGTCTGAGCTCGGGAATGAAATAACGCGTTGAGCCAAATAGCGAGAGCGAGCTTTGCTCTCGTTCTACGTCGGCATAATACCACGACACCGGAAAATGAGTTTCAACCCCAGCGCTACGGCCGATACCGATCCCAATAACGGTGACACCCGTGTTGGTACCCGATTTGGATTTGGGCGTGAACTGGAGCGAGGGCTACCAGATCACGGTGCTATCAGCACATCGCCATCAACAAGGCCCGCCGTCACTTCCAACATATCCCCCTCTACACGCCCTAAGCGCACAAAGCGCTTAACAGGGCCA
>JAUHWV010000155.1 GCA_030427335.1 Gammaproteobacteria bacterium
CTGAATTATAATGGGAAATAAATTTTGACGGATACAAAGAATCGCAGTAGTGGCTTCGCTGTGGACGGCAGTATAGTCGCGCTCATAACGCCGATGAAAATCGATGGCGGCATCGATTGGAATGCGCTAGAAGGTTTGCTGGAGTGGCATTTGGCCTCGGGCACCGCCGCCATCGGTGCCGTGGGAACAACGGGTGAAAGTGCGACCCTAACGGTTCCAGAACACTGCGAAGTTATTTCATTTTGTGCCCAGTGGGCCAAAGGGCGTATCCCCATTCTGGCAGGAACGGGCGCGAATTCGACTGCGGAGGCGATAGAGCTTTCAAAAGCGGCAGAAGAGGCCGGTGCCGATGCCTGTTTGTCTGTCACACCTTATTACAACAAACCAACTCAGCGTGGGATGGTTGCACATTTTTCAGCGATCGCCGATGCGGTGAATATTCCGCAAGTGTTGTATAACGTTCCAGGCCGGACCAGTGTGGATTTGTTGAATGATACGGCACTCGAACTCTTTCAACACCCCAAAATTGTGGCATTTAAAGATGCGACAGGTAATCTTGAGCGAGGCTATGAGCTTGTGAAAAAAGCGCCGTCAGGCGTCCGTATTTATTCGGGAGACGATCCAACAGCCGCGCGGCTAATGCTTGCCGGAGGTGCAGGTAATATCTCGGTTACCGCCAATGTCATCCCAAAAACGATGGCGGATCTCTGCACAGCAGCGATGTCGGGTGATCACGAAACCGTTGAGGAAATTTCGATTCGTATTGCCGAGTTGAACCGAGTGTTGTTTCTAGAGTCTAACCCGATACCGGTTAAGTGGGCATTGTCTTATCTAGGGCGAGCAGAAGCCGGCATTAGATTGCCGCTAACGGTATTGAGCGAGTCTCACCATAGCGCCGTAAAAGCGGCATTAGAGTCATGTAAGGAGTTGTCGTGCTAAGAAAAACAACCAGACTGGTAACGATTTTGGCGGCAGTGACAGCTGTGAGTGGGTGTGGCTACTTGTTTGGTGATCAGGGGTTGTTTCCAAGCAAAAATGATCAATACAAAAAGGAGCGAGAGCAGCCTTTACTCCGATTACCGGAAGGCGTGGAATCGGATCACGTAGAGGAAGTGTATGTTATTCCCGCAGTGGCTAATGAATACGTCTCGGCGTCGAAGTTTGAGGCCCCTCGGCCGACGCCTTTGCTGGCCGCAGCCGCGGCAGATGCAATCCGTATCCAAAAGCTAGGTGACGATACATGGGCCTTGGTGAATGTGGCGCCCGGGCAGCTGTGGCCGCAAGTTCGCAGTTTCTTGGGGAGCGTTAACTGGCCCGTTTCTTTCGTTGATCCTCAGGCCGGTATCATTGATACACAATATCTTCCTCTCAAAGACGATGACCGAGAGGCGCGTTTTCGCTTCAGAGTAGAGCGCGGCGTCCAGCGAGGTACCAGTGAATTGCACATTCTGCATATGTTCCGCACAATCGAGGATACTTGGCCCGAGCAATCCGATGATTTTGCGATTGAATCGGATGTGCTGCAGAGTGTGGCGCAGTTCATTGCCAATAGCACGGAAGAAGCATCTGTCTCCATGATCGCTGACCGCTCGATTAGCTCAGAGGGTAAGCTTAGACTGATCGAAACGAATCCCAATGAGGCCTATCTTGAGCTCGACTTGCCCTTTGATCGCGCGTGGGCATCGCTTCAGATCGGCATTGAAAATTCGGGTTTCAAAGTCGATGACCTGAACCGAAGTGAAGGCGTTTATTACGTGACTTACTTGGGTGAAGACGCAGAAGAAGAGAGCGGATGGTTTGGCTGGTTATTCAGCGATGACGACAATCCACTCATTGGCCAGTCGTTTGAAGTCAAGCTCGTCGCGAAATCAATCGAGACCCAGCAAATTAATTTGATAGCGAACGATCCATCTGCAATTCCAGAACGCGGACAGCCCATGTTGATCTCCTTGATTAAGGGCAACATCAACTAGTTTGTTTGGAGCGGGTCTTGGTTAAAATCGCCTCAATAGGCAGCGGGAGCAAAGGTAATGGGACCTTGCTCGCCGCGGGTGAAACACTGCTGCTGATTGATTGCGGCTTCACCTTAAAAGAAACCGAAAAGCGATTCCTCGATTTGGGGGTCGCCCCTAGCGATTTGTCCGCGATACTGGTAACACATGAGCATGGTGATCACGCTAATGGTGTCGCCGCGCTCTCGAGGCGTTACAACCTACCCGTGTACATGAGTCATGGCACTCACCTAACTGGGCGGTGTTCCGATGTTCATCAGGCCGTTTGCTTTGATGCGGGTGAGTGCTTTTCCATCGATGAGATTGCCGTCTCGAGTATCATGGTACCGCATGATGCACGCCAACCTTGTCAGTATGTTTTTAGGGTGGGGAAATTGAAGCTGGGGCTGTTGACAGATGTAGGGCACGTTACGCCTCACATCGTAGAGTCTTACCAGAACTGCGATTACCTGATACTTGAGTTCAATCATGATTTAGCGATGTTAAACAGTGGGCCATACCCGCCAAGTTTGAAGCGGCGAGTAGGTGGTGATTTGGGCCATTTGAACAACCACCAGGCGGCTGAGCTCCTGTTCTATGCTGAGCATCCAGGGCTGAAGCGTGTCTTGATTGCCCATATCAGTCAGCAAAATAACAGTTTGGACGCAGTCGAGAGCGCCATAAAGCAGAGGCTCGGCTCTCATTTTGATAAACACCAGTTCGCTACCCAAGAAGCGGGGTTCGATTGGGTTTGTCTGGACCTGGACGCGCAAGCCGCTGGGCCCGAACACCTCAGTCGGAAGGCGGTTGGCGTTTAAACCGTCGATTACTCCAAAGCCAGTCCTCGGGTTGCGACCGCACAGCCGCCTCTACGCGATCACGAAATCGCTCTGTAATTGGGTTGCCTTCTGCTTTTCGCTCAATTGGCTGAGGCGCGAGCTCTTCGAACCGTACTTCGTAGAAACCGCGTTTTAGTCGCCGACAGTACGCGAAAACGAGGGGTATATTCGTGGCGCGGGCTAATGTTTCGGCCCCAGTGTAGAATCCTGTGACCTTGCCGAATAGGGGGATCCACAGCGCTCGCTCTGCCCCGCTTGGCGCTTGATCCGCAACCATAGAAACCAGTCTGAACTGCTTGCGATTGCGCATCACATTGCGCGCAGTGTCAGCCATCTTGATTGATTTGCCGCCGAACCGATCTCGCAAGGCCTGAATGAATCGCTCGCTCGCGGGGCTGTGTAAGGGTTTATAAACCGGGTCTATGATGGTATCGAAGTGGAGTGCCACAGCATGCAGCATCCACTCCCAGTTGCCCATATGTAGTGTGGTTACAATGACAGGCTGAGTTCGGTTTAGCATCGCTCGGTCCAGTACGTCGCGGTTCACCATTGTGACGCGGCGTTTGAACTCTTCTGCGGGTAACTGCAGTGCTTTTATGGTCTCCAATGCGGTGTCGACGAAGCCTCTATAAAATTTGCGTGCGATGACGTTGCGCTCACGCTGGGTACTATTGGGGAACGCAATCTTCAAATTGGCATCGACCGTTTCACGCCGGTATCGGATCACGTAAAAAAGAATCGGCCAGAGGATATCGCTTAGTCGGTGCAAAAGCCAAAGGGGTAGTCGCGAGGCAAGGCTAAAGCGAAGCGGTACTCTCGTCAGGTCAATTTGGTCACTTGGGCGTGTCGTCATTTTGTCTGCACGTGTTTAACAAGAGCGCATTGTAGAGTCTCTGGTTAGACAAGCCAATGTTCTCGCCATTGTGGCGCATTCTAAAAGACGTTAATCTTCGAGATTACATTTATCTTTGGAACAAAGCGGTGTCCGATAACGCGAATCAGATCAGTCTTACTGGTCGGCAGAATTTAAAGGTTATCGAAGAAACTCTAAGGAAGCAGTGGCGCATGGGGCAAAACATCGCGCTCTGCTGGAGTCAAAACGAACGGGGTTTGTTGGTCCTGTTTGTGCCGCACTATTTTCTGGGTAACTACAGCGCCGCCGTGCCTTCAGGCGACGCGCCAGTCGGTGAAGATAACGAGACGTACATTCGACGCTTAATTAGTGGGTCGCGCGAATATGACCGCGATGCATTTTTTGCTATTGCCGACCGACTGGGCGTATCCCCTACCTTTATTAGGCCTGAATCTCCTCTAGAAGATAGCCCCGCGCTACGTGAAGCCTTAGATCAACTGATCAGGCGTTATGGGCTCAGCTACGTTGAACACAGGGCCGTGATTCTGTTTGATATCGCGGGATTTTCTTTGTATAGCCCTTTTGAGCAAGCGAGTCAGCTGAACTCTTTGAGTTATTCAATGAATTCGGCCTATAACAAATTGCTGACTTTGGGGGTGGATGTACCCTTTAGGCGCACAACCACAGGTGATGGGTACTACGTTTGGCATTCAGAGGTGAGCGCAGAAGCTAATCGAGACTTATTTTACTTTTTGCTTTTGATCGTTGCTGATAACGCCGCGGCTCGAGCCGTCGCGCAAGGCAATACGGTTCCCAAAATACGGGCTGCGTTTCACATTGGCGATCACTATGAGTTATTTCAGGCGGAGGGGGTTAATCCCACGGTGTTTAGCTACATTGTGGGCGATGTCACGATTGATTTGGCTCGGATGCTTAATAACGCCAAACCGGAACAGATTTTGGTCGGAGAGTTTCCGAGTCGAGCGGAACAGCCTGCCACGACTGAATTCATAGGTGAGACCTTGCGGTCGGGATCCGTGCTGAATGGGTTGAGAATTGCCGAGCTGGAGGTTGAGCGGTTCGAATGGACCGTGTCGCGGACAGCGGAGAATAAATTGGCTCGCTACAAGATTACGGATAAGCATGGATTAACGCATTTCGCGTACAACTTGGAAGTTGAGCTCGAGGCGGGATCCCAGATTTACACCTTGGGCCTCAAGCCGACGTTGAAGAAGGCTTTAGATCGCCGATGACGAGGGCCGTTGTCGTGGCTGAGGCAGAGTGTTTTCAGCATGAAGCTGCGCGTTTGAGTGCCCGATTAAATTGTCCAGTTCATGACTCAGATGCGGTGCCTGAAGCGCGTTTTCGTATTTCGGTCGGCGACACTTTGTCGGTCGTTAGTGGTTCGGCGAAAAACGCGTATACGGTTTCCGTTGATTTCGACGACATGAAGATCAGGCAAAGAAGACAAGCTGGATCAAAAGACTTACTCGTTCGGGCCTGTGGGTTACATAAGGCGACACACTCCGTAAGCTCGATTGTGGACACAACCGCCGGATTCGGCGCGGATGCATGGGTGCTAGCCGGAACCGGGGTTCAGGTTAGGGCTTATGAGCGTGATAGGTTAATGTATGAGCTGTTGGAAAATGCGCGTAAGCGAACGATGTTTGCAAACCACGCAGCGAGATTGGAGTTTATCCACGGCGACCCCGCTGCAGAGAAC
>JAUHWV010000156.1 GCA_030427335.1 Gammaproteobacteria bacterium
AATGGCGAGGGCCGGCCTCTATCCATTCACGGCGAACACGGTTTTGCGGAGCTGGTAAAGCGCTTTAGCGGCGATATGACGCCGGTTTCAACGCTCAGCCTCCTCGAGCAAAGCGGCAACGTGTTGCGAGTGGGTGATGAGCTGTTTCTCATCAAAAAACATTACTTGCCGGTGCAGACGCCGACTCAGCAGTTGGCCTTGTTCGGCACTGATGTAAACGAGCTCATGCAAACCATCATTCATAACCTGAGCTCTAAACATCAGGATCGTTGGTTTCAGCGCAAAGTCTCAAATGCGCAGGTGAGTGCCGACGCGTTAGCGGCTTTTAAACAGTATTCCGCGGAAAAATCGATGGCTCTGTTGGAAGACTATGATGAGTGGCTGTCTAAGCACGAGATAAGCAATCAAGCCCAAAGAGAATCGGAGCCGCAAAGTGAAGCCGCGGCTTACGTAACGGTGGGCATTTATTATTTAGAAACCCCGAAACAGGAGAGTGAGTCATGAGGTATTTGGATCACAAGTTTGTCGGAGCATTGGCGTTGACCACTTTACTTGCCGCTTGCGGAGGCGGTGGCGGCGGAGGATCTACGCCCGCTCCGGCACCGACGGGTGGCACAGACAATGCCGGTGGCGCGACTAGCGGTACCGATAACACAGGCGGAACAACCGGTGGCACCGATTTAGGGATCAGTGGCAGCGGTGCGCCTATCGCGTTAGGCACCATCGACGGTTTCGGCAGCATATTTGTAAACGGTGTCGAGTTTGAGACCACGGCCGCCGAGATTATTCTGGACGGAGAAGTTGCCACCGAAGATGACTTGAGTGTGGGCATGGTTGTAACCGTGCAAGGTAGCATCAACGACGACCGAATAACCGGCAGTGCCGACGTCGTGATCTTTGACAATGAGCTTAAAGGTCCTATCGAAAATATCGTTGTGGATCCCTCGGGGGAGTTCGCAACGATTACCGTTCTGGGTATTGACGTCATTGTTGAGCGCGTTGCAACGGTCTTCGAGAACACGACTTTCGGTACCCTGGCGGTGGGTGATGTTGTTGAAATCAGCGGCTTCCCAGAGGGTGTGGCGGATTTGCGCGCCACCTATGTGGAGAAAGAGGAGGACTTCGTAGAGGGCCAAAGCGAGATCGAAATCACTGGCACCGCAAGCAATGTGACGGATTCGAGTTTCTCGTTGAACAGCTTCACGGTGATCTACACCGGTGCAGATCTCACTGAGGTCACGAACGCGCAGCTCACCGAGGGCATGCTTGTTGAAGTAGAGGGTACCCTGAGCGGCACGGAAATCACCGCGACCAAGATCGAGACAGAGGATCGCCTCGAAGACAAGTTTGAGGACGACGATGAGTTCAAAGTGCAGGGCACAATCCGAAACTACGTGAGCGACTCCAACTTTGAAGTCAATGGAGTGAAAGTGGACGCGTCTAACGCCATCTTTGAGCCATCTTCTCTGGTCCTCGCTGAGGGCTTGGTGGTCGAGATCGAGGGTGTTTGGTCTAATTCGGTTCTGATTGCCAAAGAGGTTGAGAGCCGCCGAGGAGAGATTGAAGTAGAGGGTCCGGTAGGAGCGCTTTCCGCGGATGATAGGACAATCACAATCAGCTTGGTGAATGGTGACGTTACGGTCATGGTCGATAATCGCACCATGTACGATGACGATACCCGTGCGGCGAGTCGCTTTGGATTTGCGGACCTCGCGATAGGCGACTTTCTGGAGGTCGAAGCCTACGATGACGGCAACCGTCTGATTGCAACAAATGTGGATCGAGATCATCAAGATGATCAGGTTTTGCAGGGCCCAGTGGACTCGTTTAATGCTTCGCTCGATATTACCGTACTTGGCATTACCTACAGTACCCAAGGTGCGCAGTTTGAAGGGCGCAATGGCAACGATGTCAGTGCAGCCGCCTTTTATGCGGATCTGTTAATTGGCGATTACGTCAAGATTGAGGATAAAGAGCCCTCTGACGGTATCGCTGACGAGGTCGAAATTGAAGGTAGCGATGACGATGGAGACGATGACTGACCTTCCCCTGAGCCGATGCATTTGATGGTTTGATGGGGCGGCTCGATGAAGGGGGCGGAGTGTACTCCGACCCCTTCGTATACTCTCTACCCTCTTATTCCACGCCCAGGCCACACCGCACCATACTATGATGAGCCCCGTCCTCACTATCTCACCTGATTTCAGCTCGGCCCAAAACAAACCAATACAGCCAAAATCCAGCTCATTTAGTCAAAAACTCGATCATCCACGGCGTATGAGGTTAGCTGTCACTTAACGGTTAATTTATTGCAGAAGGTAACCCAATGGGCTACTCTGGCTTCGAATGGGATGAGGCAAAGAGCGAGGCTTGCTTCCGTGAGCGAGGCTTTGATTTTGCGTACCTAACCGAGGGGTTCCGCGACCCCGGGCGCGTCACTTGGGTTGACGACCGCTACGATTACGGTGAAACGCGCCATGTAACGGTTTGCGCCATCGAGCAAAGGCATTTCGTTATCGTGTTTACTATTCGGTCGAGGAAAATCAGGATCATATCGGGCCGTAAGGCAAACAGTCGAGAGAGGACGATGTATGACAGCTAGGCAACATGATTCAACAGTGCGACAGCGACTTGGGCGAATTGATGAAGCCCGAGTGGACTCGACCAGCGAGGCGGAAATTCAACGGCACAAGGCGATGGATGAGCTGGCAGCGAGGGATGACGCCATCGCTTTCGTTCGAGGTGTTCGATCCAAGCTCGGTCTCAGCCAGCGTGAGTTCTCGGAAGCCACCGACATTCCGCTGAACAGTATTCGGAATTGGGAGCAGGGTAAGCGGGGGCCTACCGGTGCGGCTAAGACCTTGTATCGTTTACTCAACGCAAGACCCGATGTGTTGGAGGGTCTGCGTGTGGCCCGGTTGGACTGATGGCACGTTTGGACTGGTGAGCCGACCCCTTCGTCACTTCGACCCGAGCGCGCTGCCCCGTAATGCCCCACTCGATACACCTCCGCATCGCTTGCTGAAACACGCCTATTCGCAAGTTGGGTAAAACTCCCGCATTTGCAAGTGACGCACGCCGCGCACTTCCGCTAAACTAAGCGCATGCTTTCACAGATACCACAAAACCGGCCGCTGACGCCCTTACTCGATGCTCTCGATGGATCGCTGTCGATCCACAGCCTAAGTATGGAAGAGCTTGAAGCCCTGTGTAGCGAGCTCCGCAGCTTTCTGCTCTACAGTGTAGGCCAAACCGGGGGGCACTTTGGCGCGGGGCTCGGCGTGGTTGAACTCACCGTTGCTCTGCACCATTTATACAACACGCCCGAAGATCGCATCGTGTGGGACGTTGGCCACCAAACCTACCCGCACAAAATCCTCACAGGCCGTCGCACCCAAATGCACACGATGCGTCAAGCAGGCGGTTTGGCGGGCTTTCCAAAACGTTCCGAGAGCCCCTACGACACCTTTGGTGTAGGTCACTCCAGTACCAGCATCTCTGCGGCGATGGGCATGGCGATCGCGGCACAGCAGCAGAACATCAACCGCAAAGTCGCCGCCGTAATTGGCGATGGCGCTATCACGGGCGGTATGGCCCTTGAAGCCCTGGCCCACGCGGGACACGAGCGCCCCAACATGCTGGTGATCTTAAACGACAACCAGATGTCGATTGGCCACAACACCGGCGGTTTGGCCACTTACTTCGCCAAGATCTGGGCGAGTAAAACCTACATCAGCCTGCGCGAGGGTTCGAAAAAGATCCTCAAGCAAATCAAACCCGCTTGGGATTTGGCCAAACGCACCGAAGAGCACATGAAAGGGATGGTCGCGCCCGGCACCCTGTTTGAAGAACTTGGCTTTAACTACATTGGCCCCCTCGACGGTCACGATCTGCCGCTCATCACGCAAACGATCGAGACGATGATGCAGCTTGAAGGCCCGCAGTTTTTGCACATTCGCACCATGAAGGGCAAAGGTTTTGCGCCGGCCGAGGGCGACCCGGTGGGCTATCACGCCATCAACAAGCTCGAGAACAAACCCAAAGACGAAGCCCCAGTTAAGGCGCCACCGAAGGGCCCCAAATATCAGGACGTTTTTGGCCGCTGGCTGTGCGATGCCGCGAAAGAAGACACCAAACTCATAGGCATTACCCCGGCGATGTGCGAAGGCTCTGGGATGGTGGAGTTCTCTAAATTGTTCCCACACCGTTACTACGACGTAGCCATTGCCGAGCAGCATGCCGTGACGCTGGCAGCCGGGATGGCCTGTGATGGTCTAAAGCCGGTAGTGGCGATTTACTCCACCTTTTTACAGCGCGGCTACGACCAGTTGATTCACGATGTGGCGCTGCAAAATCTGGATGTGACCTTCGGCATCGATCGCGCGGGTCTGGTTGGGCAGGATGGCCCAACCCACCACGGTGCCTTTGATCTCAGCTACTTGCGGTGTATCCCAAACATGCTGATTGCCGCGCCCTCCGATGAAAACGAGTGCCGCAAACTTTTGCAAACCTGCTACGAACACCAGGGGCCAGCAGCGGTTCGTTACCCCCGAGGCAATGGCCCGGGTGCGCTCATTGAGCAATCGCTCGCTACCCTGCCGGTGGGTGAATCCGTAACTGTACGCCAAGGTAAAAAAGTGGCGATCGTGAACTTCGGAACGCTTTTGGGTGATGCCATTCAAGCGGCGAACCAGATAGACGCGACGGTGGTAGACATGCGCTGGGTCAAACCCATGGATACCAAACGCTTGCGCGAACTGGCTGCAACTCATGAGCTGATCGTCACGCTCGAAGAAAACGCCATCGCCGGTGGCGCGGGCGCTGGGGTGTTGGAGTTCATGGCCGAGCAGGGCATCAAAACGGATATCATTACCTTGGGTCTACCTGATCGGTTTATTGATCACGGCGATCACAAAACGCTGCTGGCCGAATGCGGCCTATCGGCTGAAGGGATACAGAACGCCATTGCCGAGCGGATGGCACACCATATCGTTGAACACCCGGCTGTCGTGCCGCTGCGCTAGGAACCAATATGGCAGAGCAAAATCAAGATTTTGAAAGCACTATGAGCCGCCTGGAAACCCTAGTGGCGCAGATGGAGTCGGGCGAATTAACGCTTGAGCAGTCGGTTGAGGTCTTTGAAGAGGGCGTTAAGCTCAGTAAGCAGGCGCAGGCGGCTTTAGCGGCTGCCGAGCAGAAAGTGAAGCTGCTGATGGAGAGTAATGGTGAGCTTACGCTGGAGCCGTTCACGGGTGGCGATCAGGAGTAGGCCGTGTTGCGCCGTGTCGTTTTGAGCCCAGAAACGATTGAGCCTGTGCGCCAGGCTGTGCGAAATCTCCCATTGCGTTGGTGTTCGTTAGATACCGCGATTAGCGAGCGAGCTTCGATGCGACGCGTG
>JAUHWV010000014.1 GCA_030427335.1 Gammaproteobacteria bacterium
GTAGATCTCGAGCTCCGGCTTAGTGTTGAGCTGAGCCGTATCGGACGTCAGCAGATTCTTGTTTGACAGCTGCGCGACGGTTTTCTGAGCGCCCTCGTGAATGTGAATTCGCCCATTGAACACCGCATTCGCATGGTCGCCGACAATCCCGCGAAACGTCTCGTTACTAGCACAGTGCTCTGCCGCGTGCTCCAGTGTTGTGTGAAAATCCACTACCTCTCGACCACGGGGCAAGTACACGCCATTGACGTCGGCGTGGGCGCCTGGTGCATCGAACCGGATACCCACTTCATTACGACTGAGGTTCGCACCTTGCGTATAAGCGAAGGCCGAAAGCTGTGCATCGCGGGCAAGACTGGCAAAAACACCACCCAAAAAATAGGTGGTAGGCGCAAAATCACCCAAACGTACGTAATCCAGATTCGCTCCGTCACAGAGAAAGAGGTCGGTGAGCCCGTGCTGATGACACAGTGTCTGATCTGAGCTTGAGAACTGCTCTACGATAGACACCTGAGCCCCGCGCTGCAGACGCACCACTAATTGCGATGACATCCAAGCGCCTCCGAGCGAAAGATCCCACACGACGGTTAGAGGCAAATCGACTTGCACGTCTTTGCTTACTTCTATCCATAGACCCACAGTACAGGTTGCGTTGCTCACGTCTCGAATCAGACCGCTGCGATCAGCAACGCCTGTCTCAAGCAAGCGCGACAGATCATTCGCTTCGGTATGATCCAATGCGTCAAAAGTACGCACCGTCACGCCGGTGGGCAATGTATCCGAACATTCTAGAATACCGTTTGGGCTGACGGTGATTGTCACGCCATCCAGCGTCGGCAGAGACCGAGGCTTAGCCACCTCATTGGCTGCCTGTCGAATTACAACCGGCGGGAGCGACGACAGAGGGGCGTATTTCCAATGCTCTGATTTTCGGCCGGGTAGCGGCCGATCGCGCAGACTCAAAGCTGCGATGGTCTGCCTCGACTTAGCCCACGCTGGTGTGCGCTCTTGCGCCAAGTCGAGCGCAGCTTGGTAGACGCTGTCAATCATGCCGCGCCTTCCAGCCACGCGTAGCCCTTACTTTCCAGTTCTAGGGCGAGCTCTTTACCACCAGAACGCACAATCTTTCCACCCGCGAGCACGTGTACAAAATCGGGTTCGATATAGTCCAATAATCGCTGGTAGTGCGTTACCACAATAAACGAACGATCAGGCGACCTCATGGCGTTGACTCCTGCGGCCACCACCTGCAAAGCATCGATATCAAGACCGCTGTCTGTCTCATCGAGAATGGCTAATTTCGGCTCTAGCAGCATCATTTGCATCAGCTCGTTGCGCTTTTTTTCACCGCCCGAAAAACCCTCGTTGACGCCCCGCTTCAAAAAGTCGTGGGATAAGTTAACTGCCGTACAAGCCTCTCTGGCTCGCTTCATGAATCCAACGTTATCGTATGGTTCCAAGCCCTGAGCCGCGCGAACCGCATCAACACTGGCTTTCAAAAATTCCATGTTGCTGACCCCAGGTATCTCAACCGGGTATTGGAAAGCCAAGAACAGACCCGATTGAGCTCGCTCTTCGGTTTCGAGATCGAACAGGTCTTTCCCATCCAATAGAGCGCTTCCCGCAGTCACCTCGTAACCGGGGCGGCCGGATAATACGTGCCCGAAAGTACTTTTACCCGAACCATTGGGCCCCATAATGGCATGAACTTCGCCAGGACCGATATCCAGTGTCAGCCCTTTCAAAATTGCCTTGCCTTCAACTGAGGCGCACAGGCCTTCAACTTTTAACATAAATCCCTCTTTCCAATACTGCGCCGGCACGACTAGCCGACAGAACCTTCAAGACTGACCTCAAGAAGCTTGCCAGCCTCCATCGCAAATTCCATGGGCAGCTCTTTAAATACTTCTTTACAGAAACCGTTAACAATCATCGAAACCGCTTTTTCAGGATCAATACCGCGCTGCTGACATAAATAAAGCTGATCGTCGCTGACTTTGGATGTCGTCGCCTCGTGTTCGATCACAGCGCTAGGCTGTTTACTCTCGATGTAGGGAAATGTGTGGGCCGCGCAGCGATCGCCGATTAGGAGCGAGTCACATTGGGTATAGTTCCTTGCACCGTGAGCCCTCGGGCTCATACGGACCAAGCCGCGATAGGCGTTGGAGCTCTGTCCCGCCGAGATTCCTTTTGAAATGATCGTCGATTTGGTATTTCGCCCCAAGTGGATCATTTTAGTGCCGGTATCGGCCTGTTGATGATTGTGCGTCAAGGCAACCGAATAAAACTCACCGATACTGTCATCGCCCTTGAGCACGCAGCTCGGATACTTCCAGGTCACTGCTGAACCCGTCTCTACCTGCGTCCATGAAATCTTTGCTCGATGGTGTGCCACACCGCGCTTGGTGACGAAGTTGTAGATACCGCCTTTTCCTTCCGCGTCGCCGGGATACCAATTCTGCACCGTCGAATATTTGATTTCAGCGTCGTCTAGCGCGATCAGCTCAACCACAGCGGCGTGCAGCTGATTCTCATCACGCATGGGCGCCGTGCAGCCCTCCAAATAACTCACGTGACTCGCTTCATCGGCAATAATCAGAGTCCGTTCAAACTGGCCTGTCTTCGATTCATTAATCCGAAAATAAGTCGACAGCTCCATAGGGCATCGCACACCCTTGGGGATGTAAACAAACGAACCATCGCTGTAAACAGCGCTATTCAGCGCCGCATAGTAATTATCTGTCACAGGCACGACCGACCCAAGATACTTGCGCACTAACTCGGGATACTCGCGCGCGGCCTCAGAGATAGAGCAAAATATGACGCCCGCTTCCGCTAGATTTTCGCGGAAGGTGGTTGCGACCGATACCGAGTCAAATACTGCATCAACGGCAACACCGGCCAACATCGCTTGCTCATGCAGGGGTATCCCTAACTTCTCGTAGGTCGCCAGCAATTCTGGATCGACTTCGTCCAGACTCTTCGGCTTGTCAGCCATCGACTTGGGAGCAGAATAATACGAGATCGAATTAGGATCGATTTCCGGATAATGGACCTTAGCCCAAGCAGGCGGACTCATAGCCTGCCATTTCTGATAAGCCGCCAACCGCCATTCGAGTAACCATTCAGGTTCATCTTTCCGAGCTGATATGGTTCTAATCACACTCTCGTCTAAGCCGGGAGGTAAGGTATCTGACTCAATATTTGTGGTAAAACCAGGCGTGTACTCACGCTCAATCACCGCATTAATGTGTTCGTTCGCCATCGCAACCTCTAATGTTGGCGGTTAGTCTTGGAGCAGCGCGTCAACGCGCTCAAGGGTGTCTCGAGTACGCTGGTCTTGCAGCAGTGCTATTTCTCGAATTTCCTCATTAAGCACCAAATCAGCCAAGCTGATATTACGGAGAAACTCACGTATTTGATCACTCAGACCCGCCCATAAATGGTGGGTCAAACACGTAGCTCCGCGCTGGCAAGCCCCTTTGCCCCGACATCGCGTTGCGTCCGTGTGTTCGTTTACCGCCTCGATGACGTCCGCAATACTGATGACCTCTAACGATCGTCCTAGGTAATAACCGCCACCGGGGCCTCGCACCGATTTCACCAAGCCATGCTTGCGTAACTGAGCAAAGAGCTGCTCTAAATAAGACAGCGAAATATCTTGGCGCGCCGATATACCCGCCAGGGGCACTGGACCCTGCTCCCGATGCAGCGCGAGGTCTAACATTGATGTAACGGCATAACGGCCTTTTGTCGTTAGGCGCATAAAATCACCCTGTCAGCAGATTTCCCGACTATTTTACTCGGGTTTTTTACAAAGAACAATTCAACTGCGGGTGGTAGACAGCAAAGTGGGCCATACAAGCGCCAAAACACTAGGCTTCGGGTAAAAAAATGGGTAGTCTCTGAGCTCAATTTTTAAGTTGAGAACCCATGCTTATCCATCAAGCCATTGACTACCACGCTCGCCGACGACCTACGACGGCGGCTATAACAACGAACCAAGACACGTTTAACTTTAGCGACGTCAAACAGAAGAGCGTTGCGCTTGCCGATGGTCTCCTCAAATTAAACGTTGCGCCGGGCGAGCGCATAGGCCTATTGGGCCAGAATACCGCTGCTCACATGTTTGCATTCACGGCATGCAGCCGTATCGGCGCCGTCGCGGTACCACTCAATTACCGATTAGCGCCGCCGGAATCAGCCTATGTATGCGATGATTCGCAAATGAGGATCATTATCGCTCTCGAGCCGAGCGTCGAATCTCTTGCTCACGAAATCATAGCCTGCCGTGCTGGGCAAACTATCCTCATTTCGGATTTCTCTAAAACGGATATCGAGCTTGAGAAGATGTTCAGATATCCTGCAACCGATCAAGCACCACTACCTAATCCGGGTGACGAACACGCACCCGTGGTGCAACTCTACACGAGCGGTACCACTGGAAAGCCTAAAGGTGCGGCTTTGAGTCATCGCAATTTCTCAAGCCTGATGAACTCACTAATGGCCGCGAACCCAGGTGTGCTCGGCATCGAAGGCGTCGATTTAGTCTGCGCCCCCATGTTTCATATAGGGGGAACCGGCTCGACCATCGTTCCGCTCCTGTGCGGCGGACGAGTGATCATTCACGAAGCGTTTCAACCCCTTGCTGTTTTGGAGGCAATCCAAACCCACCGCATTAAGAATATGTTCATGGTTCCTGCCATGATTCTGTCGCTCCTTCGAGACGTTCCCGACTTTGAACAATATGATTTAAGCTCGCTGAATGTTATCGGCTATGGTGCTGCCCCCATATCTCCGACACTCCTGTCCGAAGCCGTAGAGCGTTTTCAATGCGGCTTTAACCAGTATTATGGCATGACAGAAACGTGTGGCACGGTCGTCGCTCTCACCCCTGAAGCCCACTTACGGGCGCTCGCAGGAGAACCGGAATTACTGCAAGCAGCAGGCCAACCCTGCTTGGGTGTCGAAGCCAAAGTCTGCGATACTCAAGGCAGAGAGCTGAGTTGCGGTGAGACTGGAGAGATCTGGCTTCGCTCGCCCCAAAATATGCTGAGCTACTACAATTTACCCGAGGCCACGGGCAAAACCATTAACGACGGGTGGGTGCTCACCGGGGACGCTGGTTACATCAACGAGGACGGCTTTATATTTCTTCGTGATCGCATAAAAGACATGGTGGTGACCGGCGGTGAAAACGTCTACCCTGTCGAAGTTGAGAATGTGATCGCACAGTTACCCGGAGTTCGCGAAGTAGCGGTCGTTGGCATTCCAGACAGCAAGTATGGCGAGGCACTACTCGCAGTGGTCGCCATGAACCCTGAGGCGGACGCGCTTACCACCGAGTCCTTAATTGCCTTTTGCCGAGGAAAACTAGCGGGATACAAGATACCCAGAAAATTAGATATCGTTCCCGCCTTACCCAGAAACCCAACGGGTAAAATACAAAAAATGGTTCTGAGAGAGCCCTACTGGCAGAATACAGAACGGAAAATTGGTTAAATCGAAGAGGAAAGCACCTATGAAAACGGGACACATATTGAGCAGTGCCGTATTGTCTGCAACGCTTATGCTGGTGGGGTGCCAACCATCGAGCGACACGAACCAAAGCGAGCCGGCCGTACAAGAGGCCTTATCTGAGAATGAGAAGGCAAACGCGCTGTTTGAAGAGATCTTCATGGCCGAGGTGATGCGCTCACCCATGTACCAAACCTACCTCGGCATAAAAGATGACTACGACAAATTAGACGATTACACCGACGCAAATGCGAACCGCGAGCTTGAATATACGCGTGAAAACTTAGAGCGTCTGAACAACATTGATCCCGCGTCTTTAGATGAGCAAACAAAACTCAGTTATGAACTCATGCGCGCACAGCTCGAGGATCAAATTGCAGATGCGCGATGGCGCTACCACAACTACCCCGTGAACCAAATGTTTGGCATGCATTCCGGTCTGCCTTCGTTCATGATCAACCAGCACATGATCACCGATGTTAACGATGCCAAAGCCTATATAAGCCGGCTTAATGAATTTAAACGCGCCTTAGCGGAACTCGAAGCGAACCTATACAAGCGTGCCGAAATGGGCATTCTTGCGCCCAAATTCGTTTACGCCTACGTGCTCAGCGACATTCAGAATGTCGTGACCGGAGCCCCTTTTAATACCGGCGAAGACTCAACTCTGCTTGCTGATTTCAAAGGCAAGCTGGCCAAATTAGACATTGAGACCACGGTTGCCGAAGACCTCATTACGGAAGCGAGCGAAGCGCTGGTAAACAGCGTTGGTCCAGGCTTTGAGGCTCTGTCTAATACTGTACGCACGCTCGAAATGCAGTCCGACACGAGAGACGGAGCCTGGAAGTTGCCCGACGGCGCAGCCTTCTACAACCGTGCACTTGCACGGACGACAACAACGGACATGGACGCCGAGACGATTCATAACTTGGGTTTGGCTGAGGTAGAGCGCATTCACAATGAGATGCGCGACATCATGCGTGAAGTCAATTTTGATGGAGATCTACAGGAATTTTTCGAGTTTACGCGGGTGGACCCTCAGTTTTATTACCCAGACACCCCTGAAGGCAAAGAGCGCTACCTCAATGAGGCAACGGCTTGGATCGACGACATGAAGGCAAGGCTAGACACCTTATTCCTCGTCAAACCTAAGGCAGATTTAGTCGTGAAAGCGGTCGAACCGTTTCGAGAAAAGTCGGCAGGCAAGGCATTTTACCAGCGCCCTGCTCCCGATGGCTCGCGACCGGGCACCTACTATGCGAATCTGTACACAATGAAAGCGATGCCGACCTACCAGATGGAGGCTCTGGCCTATCACGAAGGCATCCCAGGACATCACATGCAAATTGCGATATCGCAGGAACTTCAAGGCATCCCAAAATTTAGAAAATTCGGGGGCTATACGGCTTACACCGAGGGATGGGGACTCTACGCAGAACTGATCCCAAAAGAGATCGGCCTATACGACAATCCTTACAGCGATTTCGGACGCCTCGCTATGGAGCTTTGGCGTGCCTGTAGGCTCGTTGTAGACACTGGTATACACGCCAAAAAATGGACGCGAGAGGAAGCGATCGATTATCTCAAACTGAATACGCCCAACCCAGAATCTGATATCGTTAAGGCCATCGAACGCTACATCGTGATGCCATCGCAGGCTACCGCTTATAAAGTCGGCATGCTCAAAATCTTAGAGCTTCGGGAGCAAGCCAAACAAGCGCTGGGGGAAGGCTTTGACATCAGAGAATTTCACGATATCGTTCTCAAGCAGGGCCCTCTCCCACTGACCGTGTTAGAGCGTCAAATTGACAAATGGATAGCACGTAAAACCGACGCCTAATCGGCCCCGAGTTACTTGCTTAACTGAGGTTGAGGGAAATCCGACTGGGTGCGTAGCGTCTTGGGATAAAGCCTTGTCGTAATTTATAGGCCGACTCATTCAGTCGCTCCTTGACAGCAACCGCGCTGGATCTCCGAACACTTAAAGCCCCTCAAATGAGCGAGGGGCTTGGCATTTTATAAGTTAGGAACAACCATATGGACTTAGTCGTTTTTGATCTTGATGGAACTCTTCTCAATGCTCAGTCGGAAATAAGCCGTTACACACGGGACACACTAACCATGCTAGCCAGCGCCGACATTGCCTTCACAGTAGCAACAGGCCGCACGCTACATGGCGCTCACGCCGCGTTGGGAAACGAGTTGTTTGTGCTGCCCCAAATCATAAAAAACGGTGTGCTAGTGTGGAATCCCAATTCGGATACTTACACTCGACAATGTCTACTAACTCAAGACGAAATTTCTCTTGTTCTACTCGCGTTCACGAACGCAGGTGTGAGTCCTTTTGTGCACACCTTTGAGCAAGGACACCATCATGGCATATATCATGCACCGGCGATGCACGAGTACGAGACCAAATTAGCTAGCTTCATTGAACGCGAGCGCGGTGCCGCTTTGCTGCCGCTCAACGCAATGCCACCATACGCTCCCATTGCGAACTTCAGCGGCCTAGGCAGCGAACAGGCCATCAACTCGATCATCGAGCAAATCGCCACGGAACCCCACCTCGTCGCATACGGCGGCCCTGCGTTTGAAGGTCAAAATTTATTCTGGCTCGATGTGCACCATTGCGAAGGTAACAAAGGTGCAGCGGTTATGGAATTAAAGCGCGAGTTAGGCGCCGAACGCGTTATCTGTTTTGGCGATAGCGACAACGATTTGTCCATGTTTGCCATGGCAGATGAATCCTACGCGCCCAGCAACGCGAAAGAGGCCATCCAAAAAGCGGCCACAGAAGTCATCGGGCATCACGACGAGGATGGTATCGCGCATAAGCTTCGAGAGCTCTATTCGCTCTAGCGCCTTAAATGCACCGCGACCTTACTTACGCTTTAACAGGACCTCGAGCCGCCCATCTTTCAAGAGAACGCTTTTCTCGATGACAAAACTTCGAATATGGCGACTGAACTGGTTTCTAAGATGTTGGTAGGCCAAAAAACCCTCGAGCGGCTTGCAACTGAACTCACTTTTGGAATGAATGCCCCACTCTTTTCGTTCGATTTTGCGCGTACTGTTATGACACAAGAAACCATGGACGTAGCCGTCCCGGGTTACCAAAGCGTCTAACCACGTGTCTAGCCAAGGTAAATTCGCTTCACAGAAGAACCCAGCAAAATCCCACAACAAAACCAGATCGTAAGCTTGACCGATAGCCGGGGCGAAAAGCTCTTCAAGAACAGTCGATCGCTCTCGATCTGAATCCGGATCGTTCAAGAGATCATTCAAATACGCCCCACTGTCAAGCGCATCCAGTACCGTCAGACGCCCCCAGAAGAAAGCTCGAAGAGCATCGATGGATTCGGAACTAATTCCGCCAAAGTTTAAGATTTTAGCGGGTCGAGTCTGATTGGTGCCTTCCGGAAGAGCGCCGCCGAGTAGACTACTTTTAAGCACAGACTTCTGAGGAGGCTCACCATGATGGAGAGCAAGAGCATTCGCTGACACCAGATAAACTACTCGGCCGCGCTCTCTGCTTTGGCCTCTGGCGCCGCATTGCTTACCACGCCAAAGGCTTTTGCCGGTGCAGCTTCATCCATATCAATGCTACCTTTAAATTTGGCTCCGTCTTCCAGTATCACTCGGGGTGCTTGAATGTTACCGCGCATAGAGCCGCTAGAGGAAATAACGATACGGTCGCTTACCTCCACATCTCCGTGCAATTCACCGTCGACTTTGATCGACTTAGCAATAACATCGGCGTGTACGCGGCCAGAGGAACCGACCAATAACTCATTGTTCTTTAGAACAATGCTTCCCTCAATCAAGCCTTCGACTGCAATATCTTCGTCGCTTACCACTTCCCCTTTTATCTTTACCGTCGCTCCGATCACGGCTTGGCCTCCTTTCTTCGCCCTATTAACAGAGATATCCAGTGAACGCGATTCCACAACCGGCTGCTGGACTGCAGCGGTCTCGTCGTTCCTCCGCGTGTCTGATTTCGATTTCTTTTCAAAAAACATGGTGAGCTGCGCTCAAATTAACTGAAATGAATCAACATAGTAGCACGATGAGAAAAGATTCCTAGACCTATGCTAGGGTCGGTACTTAAGTACCGAACCCGCCTGTTCGCGAACAGCGCTTTTAAACAGTGGCGCGTGTGTTCTCTCATTTGCAAAATCCGCGGCTTGATCGTCATAGTGAGGTGAGTCAGGCAGCATCGTCGCCGCACCATAGTGATGAACGCCCTGCACTGAGAGCGATTCGCTCTCATCCCAACTCACAAGGTAGTAGAGCCCGTCACCCGCAATATTCTTGAGGTAACCATTGTCTTCATATCCGGTGCCGTAGATTGCTCTGAGTGTATCTGGACCTCCACCTACAGCCACATTCACGGCACCGCGAATGTGGCGATTAACGTCACCCCAGAGAGGGTTCAAACGACCGCTGACACGCATCAAATCGTCAGCACATTGCATCAGAGTATCTCTCGGAGACGGCGCCGGCTCACCGTCTTGCTCTGCCTTCCACTCGGCTCGAATCAAGCACACTCCCAAGGCGGCTTCCTCGCTATCAACGTCAGCGGTCAAATCCCAGCTAGAAAGAAGCGCTTGGGCTTGTTGATAAAGCGGCTCAGACTGAGACAAATCGGCATTCAAAGCCTCCTGTATGTATTGCCCCGCTCGACTCTTAACCGAATAGGCCTTGTCGTGTTTTATCGCCCAAAAATCCGCTTCAGAAATGGGCATCAGCGCCTGAAACAATTCTAAGCTGCGCACCGCACGGTTCGTCATACGTGTTTGATATCCGTCTGTGGGGGCAAAATTTTCGGGGCTGGGATTATCGAGCGGATGCGCTACGTTAAACGGCGTTTGATTCGCGCTGGTTACATAACCCTGACTTGGGTTAATCACCTGTGGAAGCGCACGAAAATCAATGTAATCTTGCCAGATGAGATTCGAGTCATTACCCGGAAGATACTGCGACCAACCATAGCCTGGAGTGCGTTTCGGGGTAAGGCTGTTGTGGATAAAAGCAATATTGCCCGTCTTGTCAGCAAATACAAAGTTGAATGACGCAAAGCGGTGCTGTGCCATTGCCTCGTACCAGGAGTCAAAGTCGCGCGCGCGGTTCATCGCATACCACTGCTCGACTTGCCTGATTTCGTTTTGCCCGCCAAATCGAAAGGCATAATACCCGTGCTCAGATTGCATAACGGGTCCGTGAACACTTCGCAGAATATCGCGTTCAAACGTCCACCAAAATGGCCCCCAAAGCTTGACGGGTATATGCGCTGAGCTTTTCTCAAAATCGCGCCATTCCCCATCAAGACGGTATTGATTCGGATTGTCAGGGTTTACGTCCAGCACGAAGATATCCACTAGATCGGGCTTATTGACTGTGACGCCCCACGCGATTTCGTCATTAAAGCCCAAGCTAATCAACGGGCTTCCGGGAAAGGTGCCTCCCATCAAATCGAGGCCCTCATCGCTACTGATGTGCGCTTCATACCAGGCTACGGGCCCATCGGTAGGCTGATGAGAATTAATAATAAGCCGAGTCGCCCCATCTTCGGTGGCCGGCGGGGCAACCGCGATCGCATTTGATCCAATCGGGGTATCTTCTAAGCCGAGAGAAGCAACTAATTTAGATACCTCTCGCACGCGCTCTGGGCCCATCACCTCTTTCACACTTTGATCAAACCCGTAGAACAAAAGGTGACGCACCGCGAATCCGGCCACGATATCTTCTGTAGTAATCGGCAGCACGGCTTTTTTTATTCGCTCAGGATGCTTTGCTGCAAAATAATTCAGGCCGTCTGCATAGCCTTTTACCAAGGCGCGTGTCTCGGGTGAGAGCTGCGTATCATAGCCGGACTCTATCCAACTTTTCACATCGAGCCACTGAATCAAGTAGTCTGCGGACGCTGCGTCCTGACCGGAAAACCGAGCAGAATTGCCGCGATAAAACGGAATGGTATCTTCGATCAGCTCCCAGCCATCCTCGGCTTGCGCGTAGGCAAAACCGAACGCCATGTCAGCATCAGTGACGCCGTGCACATGAGGCACCCCCCAACGATCACGCTCGATTGTAACCTTGTATTGATCCCTTAACTCTAGGTATTCAGACGATTTGAAATCGCTTTGTGAACAGCCGGAGAGCACCAAAAGACAGAAAATGAGTACGCGCATGAGAGGTCCTTGAGTAACCGAAAAGCCCTAGCGAGATAATGCGTTCGCCAAGGCTTTCTTAAATTGAGTGCGCAATACTTCCACGCTCGCGAGGTTAGGATACGTTGCCCGAACCACAAAAGCGAGTTCACGATGAGGGCCAGGTTCATCGAGCCTAGCCACACCTAACCGGTCGTCATGCGACACAAGCTGATTAAGCGCAATTTCAGGCACCAAGGTCGAGCCCATGCCGCTGATAACCAATTGCACCAAGGTGTTGAGACTGGTTGCACTCATAGAATGCGTCGTTGAATCTTGCCAGCGGCAGGCAGCTAAAGCATGATCCTTCATACAATGCCCTTCAGACAACAACATCAAGTTTTCATGCACAAGCTCATTCGATGTAATGCGCTCGGGAATGGTCTCGACGCGACCTTTGTTGAAAACCCAGTAAAAGTCTTCGGACCAAAAGGGAAACGTCAGCAGACCCTCGCAATCGTAGGGTAAAGCAATGACTGCTGTGTCAATTTCGCCCAACCGCACCAGCTCGAGCAAGTCGCGTGTTTTGGCTTCGCGTATCCTGAGTTTGGCATCGGGGTATTGCGTCTTGACTTCAGCTAAGCCAATTGGCAAGAGATACGGAGCTATCGTTGGTATCATCCCGACCGAAATGGATGAACTTAGAGGAGACTGATCCGTTTGCTTTAAGCGCATCATGTCGTCTATCTGCAGATTCACTTGTCGTGCTTTATCTAAAAACAGACGCCCCATGGGCGTGACGAGCACTTTTTTATTATCGCGCTCGAAAACCTGAAACCCGAGCTGGTTTTCCATCTCGTTCAGCGCTGTACTCAAAGCCGACTGCGACACTGAGCTATCTTCAGCGGCTTTACGAAAATGCAGGTGGCGCTCAACCGCGAGCGCGTATCGAATTTGTTTTATTGAAATCATGTCAATGGGCCGGCACTAGCCAGATACTCTGTAAGTTACCATCTAGCCAAGTCTAATGATTATGCCGCAAAAATCCAGATCCCCATGCCGAGTAACTGCGTAGCCTCTGCGGCAGAGCGACTTAACTACTCTGCACCTCGATAATCCAATGGAGGCGGTCGATCACCTAAAAGAGACTCGTATTGATAGTTCGCCCCTCGTCTCTCCTCGAACTCGGCTCGAATGGCGTCTCTCTTATCACGATCAATAAAAAGCTCTTGGGCGGTTAAAGCCAGAACCTGGGCGGCCAGATGCATTCCTTTGTGTCCAATCGACATACCGCCCGCAGCTACCGCTGCCCAACTGTGAGCAGGAGTGCCGGGGACCCAAGTGGCCGTCGTAACTCCATGAGTCGGCACGACCCAGCTAACATCGCCCACATCGGTAGAGCCGCCCATTTGAGCAATTTCACTGCGCCACGGTTGCACTTCTTCCGCACTTTTTATCGCTACGCTCCGTCCTTTGAAATTCTGCTTGAGCTCTTGTGCAAAAGCCATTTCAGTCTCATCGTACTCAATGCCACCCAATGCGGACATGTGATCGTACATCAGTTTGGCTAAACTCGTATTGGGCAACAAACTGTGGTTGCCATGCATGATTTCCCAGCGTGCCCTGGTACCGGTTCCTTGAGCCGCACCCAAGGCCGCCTGCTCCACTCGAGCCCAAATCGGCTCGAGCTCTTCAGCGGATTCAGCACGAACGTAATAGTACACTTCGGCAAATTTCGGCACGATGTTGGGGGCCTCGCCACCCTCGGTTATGACGTAGTGAATACGTGTCGAGCTTGGAATATGCTCCCGCATCATATTGACCATATAATTCATCGCCTCGACGGCATCCAGAGCGGAGCGCCCCATGTCGGGTGCCGCTGCGGCATGACTGGAAATACCGTCGAATCCAAATTTAGCCGATTTATTCGCCAAACTGGTCGCGGCTAAAGATTGATTGGCGTCACCTGGGTGCCAGTGGATAGCGACATCAACATCGTCAAACAAACCCGCTCTAACCATGTACACTTTACCCGAACCACCTTCCTCTGCGGGCGTCCCGTAAACACGAAGCGTACCCGTCGTCTTCGCGTCAGCCATCCAATCCTTCACAGCCAAAGCGGCACCCACGACACCACCCCCAAACAAATTGTGCCCACATGCCTGCCCTGCACGGACTTCCGCTCGCGGCATCTCTGCTGGTTGGGCCGCCTGACTCGCCCCTGGCAGGGCATCCATCTCTGCAAGCATCGCTATCACAGGCTCTCCAGAGCCATATTCCGCGACAAAAGCGGTTGGCATGCCAGCAACACCGAGTTCAACTGAAAAGCCCGCTTCAGCCAAGGAATCGCTCATAAATTGCGCGCTACGAAACTCGCGATAGCCAAGCTCAGACCATTCCCACAAATTCTGCGCGACTGCTTCTGCCGACTTTCGATGCTCGTCCGAGTAAATGTCGCCCTGCGATTCGGAACACAGTGACCACAAACTCAACGAGGCAATGAGGAAAAAGCGTAAAAACATAGAAACTCACTCTTTTTGTTTACCGCAATTTAGCACGAACACCCGCGCAGGCAAGACTCGTGTTCCCCGAGGAAGCACATTTTGGCTGAAAATGGCCGCCCAAAATGGGAATCGTCTATGCTAGGCTTCAGACAAATAATCATGAATAAGGAAGAACCCTAGCATGCCGCAAACTGAACAAGAATTAAGAGAAGATTTAGCAGCGACCTACCGAATCTTTGACCACCTTGGATGGGGCGAACTCATCTACAACCATATCACGGTCAAACTTCCGGGTGACGAGGGGCATTTTCTCATTAATCCTTACGGTCTCCACTACAGTGAGATCTGCGCTTCAAATTTGGTCAAGGTCGACATCAATGGCAATATCGTCGAGCCCACCGAGCATTTCGTAAACCCAGCCGGCATGCTGATCCACAGCTGCGTGCATGCAGCGCGCCACGACCTTACCTGTATCGCGCATACCCACACCACTGCAGGCATGACAGTGGCCTGCCAACAAGGCGGATTGAGACCGGATAACTTTTATTCGGCGCTCCTGCACAACCGAATTGCCTATCACGATTTTCAAGGTCTGACCGTTGACGAAAACGAAAAAGAGGCGCTCGTTGCCAGCATGGGGACGGACCGCATGATGATGATACTTCGGAACCACGGCCTGCTAACAGGCGGACGCACTATTGCAGAAGCTTTCCACAACATGTGGGTGCTCGAGCGCTCATGCCAGATCCAAACCTCGGTTGATCAAAGTGGCGTCCCGCAAATTCAAGTGAGCGACGAGATCTTAAGTAAAGGCGAAGCCCTGATGAAAGTACAAAGTCTCGGACAGCCAGCAGGCTCTCTCGAGTTTGCCGCGATGAAACGCCTGATGGATAAAAAAGACCCATCCTATAAAGATTAAAAGCCTAAACAGCATTCGATTGATCTCAAGTACAGCGAGATTCGTATCCATCAATATGAATCTTCGCACTTATTTAGAGAATAAATAATGAAGCCCGTTTTTGTCGCTATTGCTTTTATCGTGGTTTACGGAATCGCCGCGAGTGTAAACAGTGTTGAACTCGCCGGTATTCCGGTGATGGCTCTGGGAATTGCCGTTGCCGTTGTCGCTCAGTGGATCGCCTTTATACCCGCCTACCGATATCAAACAGAGCGCTACTACGATTTAATGGGTAGCGCATCTTTCATCGCGATTACCCTTTTTGCACTCACCGTGACCGCACGATTCGATACGCGCTCGTTAATCCTGAGCGGGCTAATTTGCGTCTGGGCCCTGCGACTGGGCTCCTTTCTATTTTCGCGGATCCACCAAGACGGCGGAGACGATCGTTTCGTCAAGATAAAACCAGACCCAAAGCGTTTCCTATTAACCTGGACCCTCCAAGGTCTTTGGGTTGCAATCACCACGTCTACTGCGATTGCGGCTATTACCTCCAATGAAACTCGGGCGATATCTTGGTTAGATATCAACGCAATCGCTCTGTGGTGCCTTGGCTTCGGTATTGAAGTGGTCGCCGATCAACAAAAGCGGCGCTTTAGAAAGCAGCACGGCAAAGATGCCTTCATAACAACCGGCTTATGGAGCGTATCGCGCCATCCCAATTATTTTGGTGAGATTCTACTGTGGGTGGGTGTAACACTGCTGGCCGTACCGGCTTTACAGGGATGGTCTTATATCACGCTGCTTTCGCCGGTTTTCGTAACACTGCTTCTAACCAAAATGAGCGGGATCCCGCTTCTTGAGAAGAAGGCTGAGGCGAAGTGGGGCAACGAGCCAAGTTATCAAGCGTACAAGAATCGCACACCCCTTCTGGTACCTTTTACCTAATACCACCCTAGTTTGGTAGGGGCGTGCCTCCAACGCCTCTTCATAAAGGCCAACCGCCAGATGCCAGATGCCAGATGCCAGATGCAGAGCCGAACACACTTGCACCATACAAATATGAACTGCGCTTTGCGTTTAATTAGTCGCTCTATCCGATTCTAAAGCGCTTATCACGACTAGTTTGACCACTGATTAACTTAACCTTAGTTCGTGCAACGCTAAAATGCTCAGCCAAGGCTCGCTGCACGGCTCGATTTGCTTTGCCGTCCTCTGGAGCGACAGTGACGTAAACCTTGAGCAAGGGCTCGCCATCATCTTCGGCTACAATGCGCGCCTGCTTCGCTTTCGGCGTTACCTTTACTCTAACAATGCTGAAAGATTCGCTCATGTTCTATCCAAGATTAGGGTCACCATTTTTTGGTGAGATGCCAAGATCGTTCTAAGAAGCGCACCAGCGATTGGTGTATCTCCAATTGCAGATCGTGCGAACTGACATCCTAAATATGATGATTCGGATCAAGAAAGAGCGCCACTCACACGCTGCAAGGCCGCTTCATACTCTGCTTCGACTTTAGCGAGGATCGATTGCACCGACTCTATTTCATTGATTCGGCCACAAACCTGCCCCGTGAGCGGGATGGCCGCCTCCATATCGCCGCCGAAATAAAGCGCCTTTGGATCGCCGAAGTCCGCCATACCGCTCTGGTTGGGGTCTTTCTCTAGACGTGACGTACGATCGGTCCGTAATGCGCGGAGAGCCGGCGGCGCGAAACGTGACAAGAATACGGTATCTGTCTCTTTCGCCTTTACGATCGCTTCTTTCCAATTATCATGCACAGGTGATTCCAACGAAGCCACCATTCTCGTACCCAGTTGAATGCCATCAGCGCCCAATGCCAGCGCTGCAGCTAAAGTCGCCCCATCGTGAAACCCACCAGCGGCAATAATGGGCACGTCGAGATGCTCGCGAATCAGCGGAAGCAAAACCAAGCTCGTTACATCTTTCGGGTTTTTAAAACCACCGCCCTCCGCGCCTTCAACAATGAGCCCGTCGACGCCACATTCGACCGCTTTCTTCGCCGCAGCGAGACTGGGAACGACGTGATATACCGTCAATCCCGCTACTTTGAGCTGCTCGGTAAATCGCTCGGGCGATCCCGCAGAGGTCGTCACAAACTTAACGCCCTGATCAATAATAAAGGAAACAATATTAGGGTCCCGAACAAACGCTTGCGCGATATTTACCGCGAAAGGTTGATCCGTTAAAGATCGCATCGTTTCAATTTCGCGCTTGATATTTTCAAGCTCTCCTGAGCTTGTTTCAATCATGCCCATACCGCCGGCATTAGAAACTGCCGAGGCTAATTGAGAGCGGGCTATCCAGCCCATTGGGGCTTGTAAGACAGGAAGACGAATACCGACAGCATCGGTGAAGCGTGTTTTGATCATGGATGTCCCCATTAGAAGTATTGAGGACCATTATTACACACGAATCGGTTAAATTTCAGATAGGAATTTGAGTTCGCTTCCGTATCGAACAAACGAACTCAAAGTCTGAATCAGTGGGTACTCACACTATGCAAGGGCACACCGAACAAGGCATTCAAACCTTTTGAATAATGGCTGTGATAGTAGGTCAGATTAAAGAACCGATCCAACTCTTTCAGCTCTTGGTGCAGGGCCATCAAAGTCGCAACAGGCTCATCTTCCGTAAACGCACGCTCTAGCTTTTGTTTAATCGCATCCTCGTAGATAGATGCAAAGATCGATTCGACGTTAACAAAGTACTGATACAACGAACCCATCGCAATACCGGCCACATCACAAATCGTGCTTGCCTGAACATCAGTACTGCCGAATTTCTTAACGACAATTACAGTCGCCTCTTTAATTGATTGCACCAATATTTTGGAACGCGTTTGCTTGGGCAGTTTGCGCGCGCGAGGCGGCACGTTTGCGCTGTCAACTGGCGCCGACACATCACCACTGCGTCGCTTTGGCCAGGCGCAAAAGAGCATGGGATTGACGCTTTCATATACCACTGGGCTTAATTCTAGGCTCATCGTAACCTCGATCGCTTAGTGCGAAACTTCGTTTACTTCAGTACGTGCCACAGTGTGCAGTCTTGCTACTTTTTGTAACAGGTCTATCCACGTTAAAAAAACTCACAAAAAACCTCAAACAAGCGCGATAAACCGGTTTTTAATTGATATGATCTACAAAAAACTCACCTAATAACACTATGGCCACGATCTGCAGACACCACGTTATCGCCGCTATGCAAGGAATTCCCCAGGCAACGAGAGACCAGGTAACCTTGCTTGGGAAGGCCGGTATCAACCCAAACGTGATCGAGACAGCTGATCAACGCGTCCACACCGACCAGGTCGCTCGCCTGTTCCAGCTTGTCATGTTAACGCTCGACGACGAGTTTATGGGATTTGCAGCCGCCCCCTCACGAGTGGGCTCGTTTGCTCTCATGAGCGAACTGATACCCCAATGTTTAACATTAGGAGAGCAACTTCGAAAATCTGCAAAGTTCTATAACATCACACACTCTGGCGTCGATTTTCGATTAGCTGAGACAGGAGCGGAAGCGCATTTCACGGTGAACTTATCAACCAACCACTACGATAGAGAGCACTTTTTAAGAGAATTCCTGCTGGTAATATGGCACCGGTTTCCAAGCTGGCTCATTGGGGAGCCTATACCACTTAAAACAGTGGAATTTAGCTTTGCTAAACCTGCGCATCATCAGGAACTCAGCGTAATGTTCCCTTGCAAAATTAGTTACGGAAAGCCTCACAACCGCCTTGTTTTTGATCGACGTTATCTTCAAAAAAACCTAACGCGAACCCGTCAAGAACTTGAGCAGTTTGTTAACCGCTCGCCCTTCGACATAATGACGATACCGGGCCGAGAGCAGACCCTCGAATCCCAGATTGAGCGTTTACTGGCGCCAAAAGATAACGAGCAAGCAGGTAAATTCACCCTGCATGATGTGGCGGCAGCACTTCGAATCAGCCCACAAACCATTCAGAGACGTCTCGCACAACACGACACGAGCTTCAACACGATTAAAGAAAATTGGCGCCGTGAAAAAGCGCTCAAAATGCTACAGACAACGCAATTTTCAATCGAGGAAATTAGCGAGCGATTGGGTTTCGCAGAAGCGAGATCATTCACCCGCGCTTTTAAGAACTGGACGGGCTTGTCACCTCGTAAATTCAGAAAAATGTTTTGACGCAGGTACGGACATTCTTGAAGATTAAAGCGAGTCTAGGTTACCACCTACCAGAACCACAGCACGCTAAAGAAGAGGATCATCATGGGAATCGAAATCCAATATCACTCCGGGAACACACCTCTCCACGGTTATTTTGCGGCACCAGAGTCAGAGGGACCCGCGCCCTGTGTGCTAGTCGTTCACGAATGGTGGGGCTGCAACGATTATGTGAAGCATCGTGCCGACATGCTGGCTGAAGAGGGTTATGCCGCGATGGCCATCGACCTCTACGGAGAAGGAAAAACTGCGGGCGATGCGAGTGAGGCTGGCGAATTGATGAATGCGCTTCTATGCCAAGAAAATGCTGTGCGAGAGCGATTCGAAGCGGCACTCGATGTGGTTAAAAGCCGACCAGACGTGGCATCCAGTCAAATCGCCGCGATAGGTTATTGCTTGGGCGGTGCGGTGGTACTCAACATGGCGCGCGCGGGCATTGATCTGCACCTAGTCGCCAGCTTCCACGGCAATTTAAGCACACCAACGCCCGCTCAGTCCGGAAGCGTCCGCGCACAAGTGGCTGTCTTTCATGGTAACGACGACGTCATGATCCCAGAAGAGCAAGTCACGGCCTTCAAGAAAGAAATGGACGATGCCGGTGTCGATTATCACTTCGTTGGCTATGAGGGCGCCATGCATGGCTTTACCAACCCGCTCGCAACAGAGCGAGGGCAGAAAAATGGGATGCCCCTCGCGTACAACGAAGAGGCCGACATCGATTCTTGGAATCAGCTATTAAAGCTGCTCTCACAAATCTAAACTCGACAAGAATATAACGCGAGTCACCTAAGGCTCGCGCAAGACAGCTGAACAATGGAGAGGCTCGAACTTAGTTCTTAATTGAAGCGCGCTGGCACCGCCTGCGCCAGTACGGCGTGGGCGTGGGCGTGGGCGTGGGCGTGGGCGTGGGCGTGGGCGTGGGCGTGGGCGTCAGGGCCGTCTTGCGACACCTTGTTGCGATCATCCCCCTGCCGAATAGCGCTTCACAAATCCAGCGTGATCCGGCAGCTGCGCCAACACCTGCTCCACCCTCTCTTGATTCTGGGAAAGAAACTGGGATAGCTCAGGCCCCGACATTTGGTCCACAATCGGGTGATACGCTTCAGGGATCAAACCTTGCCCCATCATGACCTGCACCCAAGAATTTTCCGCGAACACGTCGTCAGGATCTTTGAACACCGTTCCCGTATCGCGGAAAAGCTGCATACGGTGCTTAAGCGTTTCGGGGATTTGCATATTACGGCAATAGCGCCAGAATTCAGTATCGTCACGCTCAGTAAGGTTGTAGTGAAGCACGATAAAATCGCGAATACGCTCAGCCTCACGGCGCAATTTCGCGTTGTACTCGTTCCGAGCAGCATCTGTGATCACGCCATTGGGAAACATAAGCAGCAGCCACAATATGCCATTCTGTATGAAATGAATGCTGGTCGACTCGAGTGGCTCGATGAAGCCGCTCGAAAGTCCGATAGCAATACAGTTCTTGTTCCAGTAATGCTTTCGCTGCCCCGTCTGAAACCGGATTAATCGGGGTTCGGTTGTCGCACGGCCTTGTGTATTCCTTTGCAAGAGCGCGACGGCCTCATCATCACTTTGATATTTCGAGCAATAAACAAGACCGTTACCCACTCGATGTTGCAAAGGGATCCGCCATTGCCAACCAGACCCATGAGCAATGGAGCGCGTGTACGGGATAGGATCGCTAACCGACTCCGTTTGCATGGCAACGGCTCTGTCACAGGGCAACACATCGGACCAATCGTCAAAGCCCGTACTCAAGGCCTGTTCTATCAGTCGACCTCGGAACCCCGTACAGTCGATGAAAAGATCGCCAGAGACTGTCTCTCCGGAATCGAGCTTCAGCGTTTGAATATCGCCGGTAGCCGAATTGAGGGTTACGTCATTGATAATGCCCTCGACACGTTTGACGCCAGCCGACTCGGCCAGCTTACGCAAGTACAAGGCGTAGCGCGTTGCATCCAGATGGTAGGCATAATTCACTTTGGTATTGGATAAGTGCCCAAATCGGTTGGCTTCCGCCGCCTTGAGCTCAACACAGTACTCCCCATACGGCTTGCTATAGCCCTCGTCTAAGCCCCGCCGCCAAAAATGATGGAAGCCCGCAGCCCAACATCCAGTTCCCGTATCGCCAAAACTGTGAATATAGCGATGCCCCACACGACGCCAATTTTCAAAGGCGATACCCAACTTAAAGGTTGCCTGCGTCTCTCTAAGAAACTCGGGCTCAGGAATTTTCAACAGCCGGTTGATCGTCAGGATGCCGGGAATCGTTGCCTCACCTACCCCGATGGTGCCGATCGATTCTGATTCAATCAGTGTGATATCCAAATCGCGTCCAACTAATTTAGCGATGCTCGCAGCGGCCATCCATCCTGCCGTGCCGCCGCCCGCAATCACTACTTTTTCAATCGCTCGCATAAATATCTCTATCTCTGACTTCTATCGTTTTAGTTGATTAAGCAAAATGGCGCGCATTCGCTTCGCGCGATTGCTTTCAAGCGGCCCCAGCCGCCCTAGAGCGTTGTCCTCGATATGCTTGTGAGAATCTACCTCAGCATCAAATATGTAGTAATCAAAAAACGCTTTCCATGCGGAACGCATGTCCTCAGGCAGATGCCGAATACTCAGTAAAGCATGCAACAAAGCGTCGTTTGGTGAACCCGCCATCTCGGGTGCACGAGACCACCAATAGTTTACCAGGACGTTAATCGGCTCGAGGCCCTCTACTTGGTGCCACCACATACTTGGAATCAGAATGGCGTCGCCTGGCTCCAATTCAACGCTTATGGAAGCCTCGAGCGCTTCCACCGCCCTCGGGAATCGATGCATATCGATTTGATTGAAATCTACCAAGCTGATGGGCTGGCCCGCAGGGGTTATGTCGAGCGGCCCTACATACAAGTTTTTAATCTGCTCTGGGGGGAACAAAGTAAAACGTCTACGCCCGACCACGCAACATGCAATGTTCTGGGGCAAATCAAAATGAGGCGCAATACGACTGCGATTACCCAACCAAAGGCTAGCGATCGGATCTAAGCTGCTCAAGGGCAAATCATGCGCATCTCTAAAACCTGGCAACCAAGCATCTAGGTTAGTCGAACCCACATACAGGGCGGGAGGCTGATCGTCACCGGCAATCTCAATAAGTTTAGCGATGACGTCATCAAGGCGCGAATCGAGCTGCAAAAAGTTAAAACCTGTCATATCGGCGTTGTAGAAGAAACGCCCTTCGATCGACGCCTCGCCCAAAAACGTGCTAACCGGTCTGCCTCGATAACATTCGAGAAGCGTGTTCAAAGCCGACGCAGAATCTAACTTGGCGGCCTTAACCATGGGCCAGTCAGCGACCAAATCGCGTAAAACGACGGGCTGATTGCTTTGCAAAAGTGGCTCAACTAAATCCGCAAACGAAGCATTTATGATTTCGCGCATGAAATTGCTAACCCGTCAGACTAGGCGTCGAGGCGCTTATTCTTACGATCAATTAGACCCGCAAGCTGTGACATAGAGGCGAGCATCATATAAGCGGGTAGAAGCCAACCCTGTGAGTGGAGCTGAGTTAACACCGATACCTCTAGTTTTTGAAAGGCTTCATCATCCAACGCGAAAAAGTCCTGTAGCTGGTATTCCGCCCCGTTTTTTAAACGTATGGAAAGCGTCACCGACTGCACCAATGCGTGCTCGGCTAGGGCGCCTATAAAGCCCTCGTTCGTTGCCTGTGCGCCGTGCAAGGATTCAAGCAACCCCGCTTGACGCTCAAGAAATTCGGTGGGACTTCCCTGTTCCATAAACAACCGTTCACCGTCGGAGCGGCTGACGCGAGGATGATCCATATCGATCGCTACGACCCTTTGGCGCTCACCTCCTGTGGCACCGTCTTCTCCAATCAAGAAGGGCTGTCTACGCATCATCGCCGGCACGTAGGTTGCATTCCAGTGCGGGCCATCCAGGAAAAGGTTTTCGCCCCGCTCAAAGCCAAACAGGGCAACCGGCGACATTTTGCCCGTAGCGGGATCCTTATAGATCAAAATCGGGTACTGAGCTTGGATCGAGCGCATTTCGGCGGGAAAGGTTAAAGCAAACATCACATCGTCGCCGAACTCAGCGCCAAACCCCGTTATAACTCGAAGGTCTTGGTGGTCGATATTATTCAATTTTTGAAAATTCGGCATTCTGGATCCCTTAAACGCGCTGAGCGTCATTGAAACTGTGTTGTTTTAATTGATTAAGCAATACTCTGTTACTGGGTAAGTGGCCCATGTACTTGTCCCGCTGCTGTACTTGGCGTCGCTGTAATTCTGTCAAGGCTGCCTGGGCGGAGGACTCTCGGCGACGCGCGGGCGTATTACCATAGGTTGAAAAGCCCATTCCATACAGAACGTACTGATAGCTTGCGGAGGGGAACAATTGATCTGTGCGCCCTTCGTCGTAATGCCATGGCGACCTATGCCGCCAAAGGTCAAGGTCGTCCAACAGCGACTGCGGTATGGTTTCCCGATCTTTGTGGTGACGCCAATACGGCGTATCTGAGCGTTCACTGAGCACATAGTGTAACTTCAGGAACCGGATTATCTCTTGCCATCGATAGGTAAATTGCTCGTTAAACCGTGAACTTACCCCCGTCATAGCTGCTCTGCTCGCAGGCATCTGCTCGCACAGAAAATTGGCGCCTAGCTCAACAAGCACCAAAGCAGAGGCCTCAAGTGGCTCGACGAAACCCGCTGACAACCCTATCGCTACACAATTACGGTGCCAAAATTCATTGCGATAGCCTGACTCAAATCGAATTTGCCTCGGGTTCAGCGATGCAAAATCGACATGCGGCGCGCTGGCGCGAAGGTACAACTCTAATCCAGCCAGAGCTTCAGCATCCGTCTGATGCGCAGAACTGTAAACGTGCCCCACTCCACGTCGGTGTTGCAAACCGATATCCCAAGTCCAACCCGCCTCATGGGCGGTACCTAAGGTTACTGACTCGATCGGCGCATTTTCTTCTACGTAGGGGATCTGCACTGCTAGAGCGCGATCGTTAAACAAGTAAGTCGAAACATCGGTCTTTTCAACTTCAAAATGCTGACCAATTAAAAGGGCAGCAAACCCACTGCAGTCTACGAAGAGGTCACCGGAAACAGCACCCACTGTTCGACCGACCACTGCCGCGATGTCCCCATTGTCATGCGACTCAACACGCACCAAGTGGTCGACAACATGTTTCACCCCGAGTCGCTCTAACGCATGCTTTTTGAGCATCGTGGCAAATCGGCCAGCGTCCAGATGATAACCATAGTTAAGCGCATACGCGTAACTCGGCATGCCAATCTGCTTCGGTGCGAGATGGGCCTCACAGATCTCAGGCTGTGGGGACACTACTTGGGCGAATGGTTTATCTTCAGCACCCTTTGACCAACGCTCCCACGCATTCCACTGCGCGTAACCCTCGGGAAGTGTGAAAGGGTGATAGTAAGATTCGCCCTTCCCGTGAGTCCAATTAGTGAATTTGGATCCCTGCTTGAAGCTCGCAGCGCACTCGCGAATAAAATCCGTTTCAGACAGCCCGATTTTACTCAAGGTGGTCCGCATTGAAGGCCATGTCCCCTCACCCACGCCAATCGGACCCGTCTCATCTGACTCGATTAAAGTAACGCTGAAATCATCCCGCGTGAGGTCGAACTCGGCCCCCAACCGAGCGGCCACCAACCAGCCGGCCGTACCTCCACCAACAATGACAATGTGCTTTACGGGTTTCGATTCTTCGCGCATAGCCTAGTATAGCCTTTTCAATTGATACGCAAACCTCTCTGTGTCCGTTCAAAAAAAAGCCGCTCTGTGAGCGGCTTAAGTTCGAAAGCAGGAGGCTTTAGTAAACGTAGCGGAAACCAAACTGGTAACGCGCGCCACTTTGGCCCACGTTGTATAGCTGGTAGCTGCTACGTCCGAAGCTTCGGAAAGTTTCGTTGGTCAGGTTGATACCCTCAACAAAGAAGGTCAATGAGTCAGAGAACTCGTAGCTCGCGTTTGCGTCCCACTGCTCGTACTCCTCCTGGTAGCCTGGCTGGGTCACACCGCCTGTGAAGAACTCGTCACGCCAGTTGTACGCGATTCGAACCTGAATACCGTACTTGTCGTAGTAAGCAATAAAGTTACGAGTATCGCTCAAACCGGGCAGCGCAAACTGAGGATCGTTCGACAAACGATTAAACACCGCAGTGCCATCGGCAAAGGTCGCGTTAGCGATAAAACCAAAGCCGGTGTCAGCAAAATCGTGCTGCCATGCAATCTCCCAGCCGTCTATCTCAGCGACTTCCGCAGAGTTGATACTGGTATCAACGTCAAAATAAGCCGGGTCATCACGACCAGGAACGCCCACGATCGTTTGCGTTGCAACATCTACGCCTTGTTCATTGGGGAAGTTAGTGAAGATGTAGTCACGAATATCCGCATTCGATGCCGTAATACCCAAAGCGTCGATTGCTGCAGAGTATAGAGGCCCCAACGCCGGGTGCGCCAAGTTAGGGAACAAGACAACATCTTGACGCTCTGCAGCGGTGACAAAGTTCTCTACGCTCTTGTCGAAGTAGCCGACCGAAACATAGCTTGAATCGCCGTAGTAGTATTCAAGAGAGAAATCCCAGTTCTCAGACTCGTGTGGCAACAAACCGGGGTTTCCAACAAAACCATCAGCCGTATGCTCGCCTTCAACAACACGTAGCACCGTGCCAATCGATAGGTTACCCACTAGATTTGAGAATGGAGATCGAGCAATCGTCTCGCTGTATGACGCGCGGAACTTCAATTCTTCTGTCAAATCGATATCAAAGTCGATGCTTGGCAAGGTTGCGTCATACGTCCCGGTAAGGGCGGACGGCACGGTTTCACCGCTCGGAACAGCTGAGAACTCGTTAGTCGACGCCCACTCGATGCGGGTGTAATCCTGCGATTCTGCACTGGAAGTTACGTCGGTTTCCTCATAGCGCACACCGGCACGCACACTGAAGTCACGATCAAACATGACACCGTTGTAGTTGATCTGGATGTAAGCCGACTGTGTCTCTTCACGGAACTGGTTACCAAAACCTTTGTTGCTGTCTGCACAGAAACCGGTACCGCAGTCACCACCTGCAAGTGCTGTGGGCAGATAGTAGGTATCGGTTGAAGGCAAACTTTGCAAGAAAGCACCGCGCTCAGCTACCGCAGCCATATCGAACACGAAGAAGTTATTGGTTACGCCTTTTCCGCCACTCAACTGATCGTAGACGCCTTTGAGCGAGGCAGGCACCATCAAATCTGCAATCGCACCAAAGGCAGACGCTTGGTTTTGGCCCCAGCTGTTACGCTGAACGATACTTCCCGTTTCGAAGTTGTCTAGATCAGACTGTGACACACCAAAATCGATCGAGATTGCTTCGTTGAATTCGAAGCTGCCGCTCAAACGCGTTTGCTCTATGTTCATTTCTGCCCAGCTGTTAGAGAACACGCTCCCGGTGATCTGCATATCGTCAGGCGACAGAGGATCGTTGCGCGTTATGGTTGTCACAGGAATATCCTGTGAGAAATCAACCGTAGCGCCCTCGCGTCCAAAAGCCGCGATTGAGAGGTTCGCTGAACTACCGTACGGGCTGTTTGGTGAGCGCTCTGCTTTGGAATCGTGATGATCCAGCTCAAGCACCAAACGATCGTTTACATCCCACTGCAAGTTAAAGCCAAGCGATGAACGCTCGTTCTTAGAGGCATCAACGCCAGCACCCATGGGGGTATCAGGCTGGTTGAAAGTTTCAGTATAGATCAAAGGTGAAGCGATTGGGCCATCAGTCCATGTTGCTGACTGGCCCGTTGGGCTAAACCAAATCGACATGTTGTTGTAACGATGGTCGAGTTCGAGCTCAGCCATGGTGTAGTCCAAAGTGGCTGTTACCGACTCTACCGGACGCCATTGGAGCGTCAATTGGCCATTGATACGAGTTCGCTCCCACTCATCCAACTGATAAACAACCTGCTGCGGCAATGCAGCCAAATCACCTTCGCCTGGCTTATTGGTTTGCTGACCGTTGTTGGCAATCGCTTGGCCGGGGCGCTCAAACCACTGCGTATTGAATGCGCCTGCCTGACCATTATTACGCTCTTGGAATGAGCCCGATAAAGCCACACCCACGGTGTCATCGAAAAAAGTCTGGCTAAACAAGCCAGAGATTTCCGGCGTGTAATCGTCCCCTTCAGCCGTTGACAAATCATGAACCGCCTTCGTGCTGAAAGCGATCTTCAAACCAGGATCATCCAAAGGCTTTGCCGTCTTGATGTTAATTGTCGCGCCGATGCCGCCCGTAGGTACGTTGGCTTGACCGGTTTTGTATATCTCAACGCCAGATACACTCTCAGAAGCCAAGTCGCCAAAGTCAAAAGATCGACCACCGCCACTGTGAGTCGGCATTTGACGACCATTTAACGTCACGAGATTAAAGTCTGCGCCGAAACCACGAACCGTTACGGTTGAACCTTCACCGCGTGAGCGCTCAATCGCCACACCCGTAATACGCTGAAGCGATTCTGCCAAGTTGGTATCGGGGAATGCACCGATATCTTCCGCAGTGATCGCGTCAACCACACCAGCTGAATCGCGTTTAGTGTCCATCGC
>JAUHWV010000157.1 GCA_030427335.1 Gammaproteobacteria bacterium
CGGCTTGGTTAACTGGTTTATCGGCAACAATATCAACGCCCGACCCACAACCCGCTTTATCGTGCCGTATCTGACCGCCGTTGGTGAACTCAAGGCACTGGCGAACAATATCGATATCGACTATGCCTGGAAACTGGCCTCAGACAAGGCACTTGAGGGCGTCGACTCAGATGCAAAAGCGGCGATGGCCGATTGCATTACGCTCAAGCAAACCCTCATCACTCGCCCTATGCAGGCTCTGCTGGCTGACCCGCACGCTCTGAGCGGTTGGCTCAGCATACACCGAGATTGCGTCACGGTTATCGATGATCAGCCTAGCTGGAATGAAAACCCAGTTGAGCTCCTGTCCGATACCTACCAGTTCTTGAATATGGGCTATCGAGAAGGGCAGGCCGCTTCCAGCATGATTTGGTCGCACGATAACGCCTTGCTTCAAGACGCTTTGGCGTTTTACAGCGAACTCAATGCACTGCTCAGAGTTGAAGACTGGGTTGAACTATCCTCGGTGCTAGAAGAACCCGTGGCGCCAGCCGGCACCGATTTAACGCCAGAGGTTTGGGCTCAGGCAAGAGCCGCTCACGCCGGCTATCAGGCGGGTATGGATCTGCTCTTCGTATTGCCCATGTTGGCAGAACAGAGCGACTTCTATTCGCTGCTGGTGAATGAAGACTTGACTATTAACATTCCGGAGCGTCTGCTCGATGGTGATCATCAGAATGCTATGGCCAAGGTGCTTGCGCCACCGCCGGTTGCTAAAGCCGATGAGATTCTCGCTGCCAGCGGCGGCATGTTCTACGGCAGGGAGAGCCCGGTGCACGAACCCTACGTGACCGTAGGTTCGCATTTCAAGGCTGGCGATCCGCTTTACATTGTGGAAGTCATGAAGATGTTCAATAAGGTGTACGCACCCTTCGCGGGCACGATTGACGAGGTTTTGGTCGACACGGATGGCAAAATTATCCGCAAAGGCCAACCCTTGTTCAAAATTACACCCGATGAAAAGATTGAAATCGAAACACCCGAGGAAGCCACTGCCCGTAAGCGGCAGAAAACGCTCTCCCTCATTAATGCGATTTTGTAGGAGTCCGTATGATTACCGCTTTAGATCACATTGCGATTGCCGTCCCTGATTTAGAGAAAGCGATTAAACGCTTCATGGAAGACTTTGGCTTGCCTTTTGAGGGAACCGAAGAGGTCTTGGCCGCTAAAACGACCACCGCTTTCTTTCCTTTACCCGAAACCAGTATCGAGCTTGTGAATCCATTAAATGGGGAGGGTCCGATAGCGGCTTATCTTGAGAAGCGGGGCGGTGGCATTCATCATTTATGCTTTCGTACCGACAACATTGAACAGGATGTTGCCCGCCTGAAAGACAAGGGCTATCAATTTATCGGAGATGGCCCCACACCCGGCGCGCATGGTTCGACGGTAATTTTTATTCACCCTAAAAGCTGTGATGGCGTGCTGATTGAACTCAGCCAACCAGCCGAGCACCACTAATACCAGGAAGGGAACATGAGCGATTCAATTTACGACCCAAATGCGTCTTCGAAGGCGCAGTGGCAAGATCTAGCAAACAAACAGCTGAAAGGTAAGACGCTTGACGATCTTACTTGGCATACGCCGGAAGATATCGCAGTTAAGCCCTTATATACCATGGAAGATCTGGATGGTCTTCAGTATGTAAACACAATGCCCGGCATGTCCCCTTACATACGTGGCCCACAGGCAACGATGTACGCGGGACGTCCGTGGACAATCCGTCAGTACGCTGGTTTTTCGACCGCAGAAGAATCTAACGCATTCTATCGAAAAGCACTTGCTGCAGGTGGTCAGGGTGTTTCCGTGGCCTTCGACTTAGCAACGCACCGCGGTTACGATTCAGATCACCCTAGAGTGTCTGGAGACGTTGGTAAAGCGGGTGTTGCTATTGATTCGGTCGAGGATATGAAAATTCTATTCGACGGTATCCCCCTAGACAGGGTCTCTGTATCAATGACTATGAACGGTGCGGTGTTACCCGTTTTGGCAGGATACATTGTTGCAGCCGAGGAGCAGGGCGTTACGCCAGAACAGTTAGCGGGTACGATTCAAAACGATATCCTGAAAGAGTTCATGGTCCGCAATACCTATATTTACCCACCCGCGCCTAGCATGCGGATCATTGGCGACATCATCGCCTTTTGCTCCGAAAACATGCCGAAGTTCAATACCATCAGCATTTCGGGCTACCACATCCAAGAGGCGGGCGCGAACGCCGCTCTGGAATTGGCCTACACCCTGGCCGACGGTAAAGAATACATCAGAACAGCCATTGCAGCGGGTCTCGACATTGATGCCTTTGCACCTCGCTTGTCGTTCTTCTGGGGCATTGGCATGAATTTCTACATGGAAATCGCCAAACTCCGCGCGGCACGCCTATTGTGGGCAAGAATAGTCGCTGAGTTTAATCCCAAAAACCCTAAAAGCTCGATGCTCAGAACGCACAGTCAGACCTCAGGTTGGTCGCTCACGGAGCAGGATCCGTACAACAACGTTGTAAGAACCACCATAGAGGCGATGGCCGCCGTATTCGGTGGAACGCAATCGCTGCACACTAATGCGCTAGATGAAGCAATCGCGCTGCCAACTGAGTTTTCGGCACGTATCGCCCGTAACACACAGCTCATCATTCAAGAAGAAACGGGTATCACCAAAGTAGTTGACCCTTGGGGCGGGTCTTACTTTATGGAGAATCTGACCCAGAATATCGCAGACAAAGCGTGGGAACTGATCGAGGAGGTCGAAGCCGCAGGCGGTATGGCTAAAGCGATTGAAACGGGCATGCCCAAGTTGCGTATTGAAGAAGCCGCAGCCAAAAAACAAGCGCGCATTGACCGCGGCGAAGACGTTATCGTGGGGGTCAACAAATACCGAAACGATAAAGACGAGGAGGTTGAAGTTCTCTCGATCGACGATCAAGCTGTGCGTGAAGCCCAAATCAAACGTCTCCAGAACATTCGCGCGACTCGTGACGAAGTTGCAGTCCAAAATGCTTTAAACGCCCTGCAGGCGTGCGCCGCGGGCGGAGAGGGTAACTTACTGGGTTTGGCGGTAGAGGCCACTCGATTACGCGCCACAGTGGGTGAAATCTCTGAAGCACTGGAACGCGAGTACGGCCGCTTTAATGCCACGGCGCAGACTGTTTCCGGGGTGTATGGCGCAGCTTTCGACGAGGACGATGACTGGAAGATGATCAGCAAAGATATCGAGCAGTTCGTAGCCGACTTCGGTCGCCGCCCACGCATGTTGGTATGCAAAATGGGGCAGGACGGTCATGATCGTGGAGCCAAAGTCGTTGCAACGGCTTTTGCCGACGTAGGTTTTGATGTCGACCTATCACCGATGTTTTCAACGCCCGAGGAAGTCGCCAAACAGGCTATTGAGAATGACGTACACGTTGTTGGCGCGTCTTCGCTAGCCGCAGGCCACAAGACTTTGATTCCAGCTCTAGTGCAAGCACTGAAGGCGGAAGGCGCAGATGACATTATCGTGATCGCTGGCGGTGTGATTCCAAAGCAAGACTACCAGGCACTGTATGACGCTGGCGTAAAGTGTATTTTTGGACCGGGTACACCCATTCCCGTATCTGCGCGCGCGGTACTTGACGCTGTACGCGAGAACGCGGGGGCTTAGATATGCTGGTTTCGGCCGAGACGATCCGTTCTGGCCAAAGAAGAGCCTTAGCCAAAGGCATTACGCTAGTAGAGAGCCTGCGTGCTGAAGATCGCGAACGCGCGCAGGATCTTTTGGGAGAGCTCTTGCCCCATACGGGCAAGAGCGTGCGGATAGGTATCACCGGTGTTCCCGGTGTGGGCAAGTCCACGTTTATTGAGGCGTTTGGCCTGCATCTTCTCGAGCAAGGTAAACGTGTCGCCGTACTCGCCGTCGACCCGAGCTCGCCATTGGCGGGCGGGTCAATTCTTGGCGATAAAACCCGTATGGAGGTCCTATCCAGAGCCGACAATGCCTTTATCCGGCCGAGCCCTGCAGGTAGTACGCTTGGTGGCGTTGCCCAAAGGACCCGGGAAACCATGCTGCTGTGCGAGGCTGCAGGGTTCGACGTCATATTAGTTGAGACTGTGGGTGTTGGTCAGTCGGAACACCAAGTGGCTGGTATGGTGGATTTCTTTATGTTGCTGATGCTGCCCGGTGGCGGTGATGAACTGCAAGGAATCAAAAAGGGCATCCTAGAGCTGGCTGATGCGCTTATCATTAATAAAGCCGATGGTGAGAGTCTGGGGCTTGCAAAGCAAGCTAAGCAGCATTATCAGAATGCGATGCACCTACTGCGTCACGAAGGCGGGTGGACGCCCCAAGTTAAAACCTGCTCCGCGCTAAAGAACGAAGGCATTGCGGAAGTGTGGGACATGGTTCTTGAGTTTTGGCGCATGAGTGATGCCGCTGGGGAGCTGCAGCAGGCACGCGAGGCTCAGCGATTAGCTTGGCTGCGGCAGCTAATCCAAGAGGGCTTGCAGGCGCGTTTTCACGCGCACCCCGGAGTCAAGGCAGCCATGCCTGATATCGAGTCGCAGGTAGCGGATCAACATATCACCACGTATACTGCGGCTAAACGGGTTCTTGATCTTTTTAGCTAAGCGTCAGGTGTAGCATGCGGTTCATCCCTTTAGAGCGGCTCATCAATTTGCAAGATGGCTACCGTCGCCGCTTCGAGCTCGATGGGCAAAGTATTTTGCTGGCTCAGGAAGAAGGGGAGGTCTTTGCATTCGCGAGGCATTGCCCTCACCAGCACTACACTCTGGATTACGCTCGTATTGAGAATGGCGCCCTATACTGCTCAGCGCACGGTTTTGAATTTAATCTGCGACGCTCTGGTGATCTCATCAAACCACAGGGCTTTCCCTGCAATAATCTAAAAGTATATGGCCTTCATTACGAAGGCGACAAGGTCGGAATTTTGCTCTAGCCTTGACTCAGGCCGACTGTGGGCGAGGTAAGCTTCCCCATAAAAACCTCAGTAAGAGGCGTCCGAGCAGCGCTGCGCCTGAGCGGGGCTAGATGTCGAATATGCGAAGGTTTGGTTCGCGCTCACTAAAGAATCTCGCTTGCCTCGAGCAAAGTAGGATACACATTCGGTTAAACCTGTGTTGTCGAGCAAGGCGTGATCCAGCGTGTCCGAAGACACTTTCACTCGGCGCTCGGCTCGCTCGCACAGGTTAAGTATCAGTTAAGCTATGGGCTCGGGCTAGTCTGCACTGAGTATGCGATCATCAAAACCACGATAATCGAGCGTAAGCTCCATAGCCTGGTGCAGTTTTCCTGCTTCTTCAAAGGTTCCTCCGCGCAC
>JAUHWV010000158.1 GCA_030427335.1 Gammaproteobacteria bacterium
CGGCTCAACGCCACGTATGCGCCATTTGTTCAGCAGTGTGCCATTGGTCGAGGCGTTATCGTTTAAAACGGGCTTTCCATCGTGGATTTTGAGCAAGGCGTGTTTCCGGCTGACATCTGGGTCTTTAAGCGTGATCTCACAGTCTTCATCTCGCCCTATCATGAGCCCCGCCTCTGTGATCAGGAACGCTTCGCCTGAAGCAAGATTCTTGACCATGTGACTGTGTTTCATTTCGTTCTCTGCTCGCATAATGACTCTAGACTAGGGGTAAGAAAACGACCTCATAGTTACCGAGCGTAATACGATCACCCGAGGATAAATAAGTCATTTTGATTTCTAGGTCGTTGACGTAGGTGCCGTTACGTGAAGTCTGGTCATCGATCTGCCAGCGGTCACCGCGTTTCATGATTAGGCAGTGCTCGCGGGAAACCGCTTGGTCGTCGATCATCACATCGCAATCGCGAAGCCTTCCTATGCTCCATTTATTGCTTGCATTCTGCTCCATAACTAACAGCGTAATGCGTCCACGACCCATTTGCCGCACCAAGACGGCCTCGGCTGAATTGAGTCCGGGTATGGCCGACAGATCGGCCGATACCGTTTTCATTGGGTTTTTAAAAGCCGTCGCATCGCTCGGCTCATCTGCAGTTGCTGCTATGGGTTTTGAATAACTGGAGTTTTGATCCCGAAAAGACCTATTTTCCGGTTTAGCCGAGCGGAAATTCGTGGCGTCATTCCCCTCTCGGAACGAGGTGTCTTCTCCGCGAGTTTGGTGCTGATCTTGAATCTCAAATGAGACGTCTGCGATTACAAATACGTCGCCGGCTCTCAAAATCTCAGGTCGATTTATTCGCCAGTTGTTGAGCATAGTGCCGTTGGTAGACTGCAGATCTGCCAGCGTAATTCGGGCGCCGTCTGACTCTACTTTTGCGTGTTGTCGCGATACGTCGCGATCGTCTATTACGATATCGCATGAGGGGTCGCGTCCGATACGCAAGGCGCCACCGGAGAGCTCGTAAATGGCTCCGGTATCGAGGCGTTTCATGCTCATTCGGCTCTGCATAACACTTTAGAGTTGGTTTTTCAGATGAATGCTAGCACCGTTTTTTTCTTTGAGCGACTTTTCTAAAAAGAGAATTAGTGTGTTACAACTATTAGATTAGGAGAGACTGGGGGTGTTTATGAGTATGAATGATGACGAGACCGAGTTGTTAGGCGTCAGTAAAAAGCCGGCGGAATCAGATTCCAGCGATGAACCAACGCAACTGGTGGGTTCATCAAAGTCGGCTCATCAGAATGATTCGATCGAAGAAACCGTTTTACTGAATGCGGCGGAACACGGCGGAACGCAAACACCACATGATGCTGCCAATCTGGATGATGCGACTGTGGTCTTGGCTATGAGCGCTGAGGGCGACGGCGCTCAAATTCTAAGTGCCGACGGTGACAAAACGGAGATCCTAGTCGAATCAGCTGATGCCGATGCAACAGTCATTATGGGTAGTGACGATGCGACGCAAGTCATGGGGGCAGGTGATGCGACGGTTGTGGCTGACCCTATTGCTGGTCTGGATGTGCCGCCGCCTTCAGGCGGAACAACGGGGATAACCGGCTCAACTCGTCTTAACCCTTCAGGCGCTAAAGCGGTAGATCGCGCTCAAGGCGGTGTCATCAAGGATCGCTTTGTTATTGAGTCTCGTCTGGGTAAAGGCGGCATGGGGCAGGTTTTCCGTGCTATCGACTTGCGCAAGCAAGAGGCGCAAGACGATAACCCAAGGGTGGCTATAAAGTTCTTGGGTGAAGAGTTTGCTAAGCACCCCAGAGCGTTAATCGCTCTGCAGCGCGAAACTAAAAAGACACAGCAGCTAGCTCACCCCAATATTCTTACAGTCTACGACTTCGATCGCGAAGGTGATCGCGTGTATATGACTATGGAGTTATTGGATGGAGCGCCTTTGGGTGACTGGGAGGGTATCCAATTTAAAGAGGGCAAAAAGCCTTCGGTCGAATTTTTGATTCAAGAGATGGCGGTTGGATTAGCTTATGCGCACAAGCAGGGATTCGTGCATTCGGATTTCAAGCCTGACAACGTTTTCGTGACTGAAGATGGCCGTTTAAAAATCCTCGATTTTGGCATTGCGCGCATGATGGAGGAGGCCGCGGGTGAGGCGGATTCATTCGATGCAGGCGAATTGGGTGCGCTTACCGTCCGTTACGCCTCATTTGAGATGCTAGAGGGTAACAATAATCCACATCCCAGCGATGACGTTTATGCCTTGGGTTTGATGGCCTATCAGTTGTATACCGGTAAGCATCCCTACGAGGGTAAATCGGCGAAAAAAGCCATTGAGGCTGGTATATCGCCTGAGCCTATAAAAGGATTGAAGCGGCATCAATGGAAAGCCATTCGTGGTGCCTTACAGCTGACGCGTGATAAGCGCACGAAAACCGCAGAGGACTTTTTAAAAGCTTTCAACGGCACGCAGAGACGTAATCAAGTTCTTGTTGCGATGGTGGGTGTTCTCATTCTGGTCTCAACTTATATGGGGTATCGGGCACAGGTGGCTGAAGGCCCCGCTATTCCCTTTGATGAGTTGCCGGTCGCGACGCAGGAGATGATCATTAAAGATATCGATATGGGGTACCAATCGATCGAGATCAGTGACTGGGACGGTGCATCACGTTACTTTATGCAGGCCTATGATGCGCACCCACGTAACCCAGAGGCAGAGGCCGGCCTTGAGCAAGTGCGCGATTTCGTCATTGAGCGTGCGGCTGCCGCGACGAATGTGCGACAGAAAGAATTCCTGTTGAAGATGGTTGAGGCTTATGAGCTTTGAGCTTTGAGCTTTGAGCTTTGAGCTTTGAGCTTTGAGCTTTGAGCTTTGAGCTTTGAGCTTTGAGCTTTGAGCTTTGAGCTTTGAGCTTTGAGCTTTGAGCTTTGACTCTTTTATTTCATCGCCTTTTAATGGCGTATCAGGGTGCGGCCGATTCCTGCGTTTTCCACTCGTCTAGGATCTGGGGCCATTGCTCTATCCAGCAACAATAGTGTGTAAAGCCCTCTACTAGACCTATCGCAGCCTCGTGTTTTTCAAAATAGTTTGTCGCTAGAGCAGCTGGAGCGATCGTATCTTCTGAGCCGAAGAGGTGAAGTTCGCCAAGGCTTGCGGCGGGCGCGTCATCAACGGGATTCAACGAAGATGTCAACGGAATGCTACCGTGGTGTTCGCTCCAGGCGTCATGATCTAAATTGGCGGCAATCGTCAGCAATCGCGACACGCGCGGCATGCGGTGTGCCAGCAGCGCGGCAAGCGCACCCCCGCCAGAATAGCCAACGAGTTCAATTTGGCCAGTAGGAACAACTTGTTCGATGGCCTCCATAAGCGCTGTCACGACGGTTTCGCCGTAACGGCCGCTTGTCCAAAGCGCCTGATTGCAGTTTTGGGGCATTGTTTCTTGTTCATAGCAGGGGCGAGCAACATAGGCCGTCGCCGCCTCATCTACCATAAACAATTTGAAGGCAAGCCGGTCGCGTCCCGTTGGATCGGTGTTCGGTTGGTTGTTGACCCAAGGAATGCCGTCACCTTCTAAATACACTCGTGCGGGTTGTGTGCGCTTAGTTTTATTAATCACTCGTGTGACTACGGCGAGCTGAAATACCGTTGTCTCAATTCTTTGATAGTTTAATTTATGTTGTAACGCGGTTTCTACAAGGGTCGAGTTTGAACATCCGCCCAAAAGGGCCCCGAGCCCGATGACAACAAATAATTGGCAGTAATGTTGCAATTTTATAATTCTCATTTAGGCGCTTGTCCTTGACACGCTTGGAGAGTGACGGTTGAATGGTATCAATTACATAAGATCTTGATAAGAAATCAAATCGCACCACTTACAAAGTGGGTGGCATTTTTTTTGGGGGGGGTATGAGAGATCTGCGTAGCTTATGTCTGGCCGCTTTTGTCACAATTGTTGGGTGTGCGGCACCGGGGCCTGTTCCCCAAATACCCGACTCAGCTAAAGTGGAAGACCTATACATTGTTGATTGTTTGTTGCCTGGACAAGTAAGACAACTTGGCAATACCACCTATTTGACTCCAAGACGCCCAACGCGAACAACCGCGCAAGATTGCCGGATTCGCGGCGGTGAGTATGTGGCGTATGATCGCGCGGACTATAAAACGGCTCTGAAAGTGTGGATGCCGGCAGCCGAGGGTGGCGATGCTGATGCCCAGAATTCCGTGGGTGAAATCTTTGAGCAAGGCTTGGGTACGGAACCTAACTATGAGGTCGCGGCGCTGTGGTATCGGCGCGCAGCGCAGCAGGGTCACAAAAGCGCTCAATTTAATCTAGGTACGCTCTACGAGATGGGTAAAGGCGTACCGCAAGATAAAGTCGAGGCGCTCAATTGGTATCGCAAGGCATGGGGTGTAAGTGACGATGAGCTCACGACCCGCTCTTCCGCAGAGCAGGCACTACTCGCGCAGGCGCAAGAGACTGCAGACGCAAGAGCAGCCGCAACCGCCGCGCAGGCAGAAGCCGAAGCGGCTAAAACAGCGGCTGATCGCGCTCGTGAGATAGCGGCCAAAGCGCGGGCAGATGCGTCTGCAGCGAGCGATGCCTTGGCCGCCGCGGAGCAGCGGTTGGCTGAAGCCCCTGTGCCAGTAGTGCCAGAGCCCATAGCGGCTGGTCCGGTTTTCTCAACGGCGGCTCCCAAAGTCATAGAGGCGAAGGGTAAGACATTTGGTCGCTATTTTGCGTTGGTAGTGGGCAATTCGGATTACGTGCATTTGAGCGACTTGCCCACGCCCAAGGCGGATGCCGATCGTTTAGCGACGGTTTTGCAAGATCGTTATGGTTTTCAGGTGCGTCGTTTGCAAGATGGCGACAACGTTGCTTTGCTTCGAGCGCTCAATGCCCTGAACGATGTGCTTGAAGAAGACGATAATCTGCTTATTTACTACTCGGGTCATGGCTCACGCCGTTCAGCCGGTGCATTCGATGCCGGTTACTGGTTGCCTGTGAATGCAGAGAAAGAGCAAGATACCTTTTGGCTGCCTACCGAGCAGGTGGCGGGTCACTTGGCGCGTATAAAAGCGAAGAGGGTGATGGTGGTAGCGGACTCGGCGTTCGCTGGCATGCTGGCCGATAATCCCGCATTTTTACTGGCGACCGACCCCAATCAGTTGCGCAGTGACGCCTACGTCAATTTGCGTATGCCAAACCGTTCACGACTTTTGATGACGTCGGGTGTGGATGCCCCCGTGCCGCGTATGCGTGCGGGTTTTACGTCGGTATTCGCGGATGC
>JAUHWV010000159.1 GCA_030427335.1 Gammaproteobacteria bacterium
AACAAATAAAGCTAATCACTAAAATACAAACGCGCAGCATTACCGAATACTACTGCCCTGGAATTTTAAAACGCCAAATAGCACCCAACCCAAACAAGACATAGCTGTCGTCTTCAAAAAGGGGCGATGTTTCATTAGCCGAACTGGCGAGATCCATGTAGCGTGCATAAGCCAGAAAAGTCCAGTTGTTCACATCGTACTGCAAGGTCGTGGAGAACCGGTATCCGACTAATCCGCTGTCGGCCGAGTACAGAGCACGAGTTTGGGTCACATCAACCGCACTGACACCGTAAATCAATTGGTTGTATTCTCGACTGGCCCAATAGGCGCCTAAGTCGATTTCAAACTCAAGATCGTTTTTATTCCACTGATAATGTAGGCGAGGGTCAAACACCCAGCCGGCGGTGTTAACACTTTCTTCGCCCAAAAGCTCAATAGCCGCCCGCAGCGGTATGTGCAGTTGCAGACTGTTATTTCCCCACTCGCTCAGGCGCACTTCCAGCTCAGGTCCCACTTCGATAATCAAGCCCAGATCATCCATACCGTCGCGAAGCCGATTGTCCTCGTTATTTACGGGTAAGGATCCCGAAACGCTGATGTCCAGCTCAAATCGATCGCTTTTTAAGAGGGCCGCTTGCACCCCATCGCGGTCAATACTTAGCCAATCTCCCGAGTACTCGAGATAGGGCAATGGCGCCACAAGTGTGTCGCTCTGGGACGAGCCTGGGTAGTGCGGATAATCTACGGCCGCCACCCCCACACCAATGGTCAGCTTATCCCATAGAGTGTCTATATCTTCCGCGAGGGAAGCGGAAGACGATGCGATCATCAGCGATGCAACGAGGGTATTCAAATACGGGGCTTTCGGGTTCATGGCGTATTCTCGTTCGATTTCGCTCTACACTAACACGGTTTACTGAGCGATACCTTAAACCAACATGCCACCATCAACGACGATGCATTCACCGTTGGTGTAGGACGAGGCGTCTGAGCAAAGGTACAGTAGCGTACCGGCCATTTCGCTCGGCTCGGCGTGACGCCCCAAGGGAATCTGCGCTACGGCCATTTGATAAATATCGTCGTTACTGAACAGCGCCCCCGCGAACTTGGTTTTAGTCAAACCCGGCAACAAGGCGTTACAGCGAATACCTAAGGGGCCACACTCTTTTGCGAAAGTCTTGGTCATATTAACCACCGCAGCCTTGGTGATCGAGTAGATACCCTGCATTGGACCAGGCTGTATGGCATTGATCGAAGCGGTGTTCACAATGACGCCCTTGCCCTGATCGCGCATCATTTTCCCGGCCTCGACCGACATAAAGAAATAGCCCCGAATGTTTACGTCAACCGTCTTCTGAAAAGCCCCCAAATCGGTGTCGAGAACATGGCCAAAATAGGGGTTAGTTGCGGCATTATTGACACAGATGTCGAGCCGGCCGAACTCGCTTTTTACCTGACCAATCAACGCGTGGATTTGGTCCATATCACCAATATTACACGCGATGGCTCGCGCCTGACCGCCAGACGCTCTAATATCCGCCGCCACGCGCTCACAGTCTTCGATCTTGCGGCTCGATACAATCACGCTAGCACCATACTCAGCCAAGCACTTTGCGCACTCTTCTCCTATCCCGCGACTCGCGCCACTGACCAAGGCCACCCGCCCTTCAAGATCAAACATCGACCGATACATCACTCACCTCCGAACTACCAATAATAAAATAGGCCCAATAAACGTAATAAAGACCGAGTAAAAATAAAACGCCCCACGCTAATGAGTAGCCAACCAAGGTAACCGAGGCTCCCGTGGCCAGAGGGCCTATTACACGACCCCAGGCGGCAGCCGATCCCGTGGCGCCCATCATGCGGCCGCGGTGTTGAGCGTGCACGCGCTTGGAAGCCATCGAGTTCAAAATAGGAAAACAAAAATTAGCGCCCGTCATACTGATAAAAAAGGAGGCGGGAATCAACCAAGACCCCGCTGCAAATACCGCGAGACCCACACCGCAAACCAAAGCAACCAGAGCTGATTTGATGATGGGTAACTCACCAAAGCGCGAAATCAGCCGACCGATTAAGCCCCCCTGAATAAGCGCCATGACAAAACCCTGCACACCCAATAGCAGACCCACTTCTTTAGGGCTATAAGCCAAACGGTCGGCTGTCCAGATCGGCAACAAATAGGTAATGGAGCTTACAATTGCAGAGTGCACCGTGAACTGAGATACAAAAGCCAAATTTCCCGTTCGACGAAGAAATGCGATGTTGCCACCAAACCACGACTCAGCACCATTGGCCCTATGTTGTTCTCTCGCATCGTTTGATACGGTTTCTTTTAAAAATAAAGCTGCGGCGACCAGCGCTAGCAGTGACATGCCGCCCGCAACTAGGCAAGGAACAACAAAGCTGCCCGAATCGCCGCTCAATAGACCACCCAGCAAAGGCCCAATCACCAACCCCAAACCAAAGGCAGCGCCCAACTTACCCATTGCGCTGGCGCGTTTTTCAAGGGAGGTAAGGTCCGCCATCATGGCTGCCGCCACCGGTAAGTTACCCGCCATGAGACCCGCAAAGGCGCGAGCCGCATAGATCATCCAAAGCGCAGAAGCGAAGGCGAGCGCAAAGTAGGAAATCGAAGCGCCAATCAAGCAAATCATCAGAGCACGCTTGCGTCCAATTCGATCCGATAGACGCCCCCAAAACGGCGCCATAAGACCGGAACAGATCGCATAGACGACGATAATCAGTGCGATATCAAATTTGGTTGCACCGAGCGTAGGCGACAAAAAAGGTAGGATAGGGATGACAATGCCGAACCCAATTAGATCGAGCAGCGCCACCGCAAACAGTAAAAAAATAGGTAGGCTGTTGGACTTAGTCTCGCCCACGATCCAGGCCTTGCCAACGTGACACAGACTCGCCGTGGAGGCCAAATAGATCTAAACACCGCCCCACCGATTGATCAACCATCGCTTCTACGCTGTCCAAACCGGCGTAAAATGCGGGCACCGGCGGCGCTATCACGGCGCCCATTTCTGACAGCGCTGTCATCGTTCGCAAGTGACCCGTATGTAGCGGGGTTTCACGTACCATCAATACCAAACGACGGCGCTCTTTGAGCACCACATCCGCGGAACGCGTCAGCAAGGTAGAGGTCACACCCGTCGCAATCTCGGACATAGTTCGGATAGAACAAGGCGCAATCAACATGCCGTCCGTCACAAAAGAACCGCTCGAAATGGTGGCGCCAACGTCTCCGATCGCGTGCGCGAAACTCGCCAAGGATTTGAGTTCCGAGAGGCTCATCGCACTCTCTTGAGCGAGGGTTAACTGGGCCGACTTGCTGACAATTAAATGCGTTTCGACCCCCATATCGGAAAGCATCTGCAGGGCGCGAATCCCGTAGCATACGCCTGAAGCACCGCTTATACCGACAATGATTCGTTTTGTCACACAATCACTCCCTGTTTCAGAGCGCTAACTCTAGCACTCCGAAACACCATTTTCACCCTACCAAGAAGGAGTGCTTGCTTTCCGCTTACGCGGCTTGGGGCCGTCACTGTTTGACCGCGGCTTGGGGCCTTCACTGTTAGACCATGGCCTGGGGCCTTCACTGTTAGCCCGTGGCTTGGCGCCTTCACTATTAGACCGTTTCTTCGGCTTTCCTGCTTTCGCCTTCGCGGCGCCTGGCTTCTTACCCTTTGCTTTAGGCTTTCTAGGGCCTTTACGATCGCGCTGCGAGTCATTGCGATCACGCCATTCATCTCGGGGAGATGTGTCCGTTTTTAACGGCATATCGGCACGAGGCTTAGCTGCAGAATAGCCTAACTCTTGCAGCAACACGGCGGCAACATCCAGCGGATCCACCTCAAGCTGTCCGGCCAAATGTTGCACAAATTCTTTCGAAGTTTCCAAACCCTGTCGCGTTAAACCGACTGCGATTTGCTCACGCAACTTCTCCGCTTTGGCGTCCGCAACATCGGCCAGGGTCGGCAAGTTCATCGCCTCAATCGGCTGCCCTGTGGTCCGCTCAATCATCTTCAGCAAACGGCGCTCTCGGTTAGCGGCAAACAAAATCGCTTCACCGCTTCTGCCTGCACGGCCTGTACGTCCGATACGATGCACATACGCTTCGGCGTCCTGAGGAATATCGTAGTTAACGACGTGGGTGATACGCTCAACATCTAAGCCCCGCGCCGCCACATCGGTCGCGACCACGATATCCAAACGGCCTTTTTTGAGCTGGCTAATAACCTGCTCACGGGTATTTTGAGCCATGTCGCCGTTCAGTGCGGCGGCCGCAAACCCGCGAGCTTGCAGCTTGTCAGCCAACTCCGTGGTACCCAGCCGCGTGCGGGTAAATATGATCAAACCATCGAAATCTTCGACTTCCAGAATACGCGTCAGCGCCTCGAGTTTGTTCGCACCCGACATCATCCACACGCGCTGGCGGATAGACGTTGCCGTTACCGTTTTTTGTTCAACCGTAATTTGTTCAGGATCATTCAGGTAGTCCTTGGCAATACGTCGTATCGCCGATGGCATCGTCGCCGAAAATAGCGCAATCTGACGTTTTTCAGGCAGCTGAGACAAAACCCATTCGACATCATCGATAAAGCCCATACGAAGCATCTCATCGGCTTCATCAAGAACGAGTTGCGATAGATTATCTACGTTCAAACTGCCGCGACGCATGTGATCCATGACGCGCCCAGGCGTACCCACCACGACATGTGCACCGCGCTCCAATTGCTTCAACTGAGTGCGGTAATCAGCGCCACCGTATATCGGAGCCACCTGAAAACCGGGAATATATTTAGCGTAGCGTTGGAAGGCTTCGGCCACCTGTATCGCTAACTCTCGTGTCGGCGCGAGCACAAGACACTGGGTGTGTTTCCGGCGCGTATCGATCTTTGACAAAGCCGGCAATGCGAAAGCTGCTGTTTTTCCTGTTCCTGTTTGTGCCTGACCGATTAAATCGCGTCCTTCCAGCAAAAAGGGGATGGTTTGTTGTTGAATATCTGAAGGGGTTTCGTAGCCCAGTTCATCTACCGCTTTTTGAAGGGGTGCTGCTAAGTGTAACGTGGCAAAGCTGGCCTTTGCCGTTGAGTCGGTCATGGGGGTTCCTGTAATTAGAGGGCGGCAAATTCGCCGGTGGCGAAGTATACCCACCCCCAAGACCGGTTCATAGCAAAACGCGCTATTACTGGCAGGATTACCTAAAATGAACCCCTAATACCCAGCTCAAAGGCTCTGCCATGTTCTGGCGCTAACTCTTTCAAGAATGAGGTACT
>JAUHWV010000160.1 GCA_030427335.1 Gammaproteobacteria bacterium
CGTAGAGGTAATCCCTTGCGTTAACGCCAATCGATCCCGTTTTTGCGTGATTAAACCGCCAGGAAGACCAAGTTTTTAAATCGTGATCGCCAAACGAGTTTAGGCTCGCGCTTGGAGCCCAAAAGCTAAGCCTCTGTCGTTTGGTGTCGATAGGCCCGATCAAGGCGATGCGGAGGTTTGTGCTCTTTCTGGCGGTGCGCTCGGCCAAGGTTAAGCCAGCGACACCCGCACCGATGATTGCAACATCAAACGCACCATTAATGGCCATGATGGAAGACTCCCAAATGCGCGTGCAGCTGTTTATTGTGCCGAATCGCTGGCGGGTGGCGCGACAATATCAATAGGCTGACCAAGTCGGGTAAGGATCTGATCAGAATCCAAAGCTTTTGCGAGGACCCGACCACGACGCGGCCCTTCCACCATTTCGCTCCGGATTTTCTGATCTTGTGGCCAATCGCCTGATACCAACGTGCAGCTAAATAAATGGCGCAACGACTTGCGCGCGGCAGGTAGCGAAGACCCTCGAAGCCCGATTCATAATACGCATCGGCTCTTTTAAGTTGCTCGATAATGACTTGGCTTGTCACTTCTCTGGCGTCACAGGAGCCTTCACCAATCGCATCTGCTTTGATCCAGTGAGGTAGATAGCGCCGCCCCATCCCCGCGTCTTCTAAGACATCTCGGCAGATATTGGTCAACTGCATGCCGATGCCCAAATCAACGGCGAAGGCGAAAGCATTTCGATCGTGGGTACCGAGTATAGGGCACATCAGTAAGCCGACTGTGCCGGCGACGCGGTAGCAATATTGATCGAGTTCGGCTTCTGTTCTGAGCGAGACATGCCCGAGATCTTGCAGCATACCATCGATCAAGTGAGTCAGTGCGCGTCTGCATTCCGAATTGCGTTGTGCGATATTAAGACATCTTTTTATGAGGGCGTCATGGCTAGGTGGCTCACCTGATTCGAGAGCGTGTCTGATTTTATTGAGCTTTTCGCGGCGTTCCTCAGCTGAAGCCGAGTCTTCATCGGCAATGTCGTCAAGTTGCCTGCAGCAGCAGTAAAGTTCGGCAGCTTCACGTGCGACTTTGCGGCCCAGCAAAAAAGAGGCCCAGTAAAAAGTTCGACCGTGTTGAGCGAGCGTTGCCATCGAGTCTGTCTGCGAGAATCTTGACCAGTAGCTCATACTAGGCCCCTAGGTGTTTACGCCGTTCATCAATTGTTCAAGCACCTTTGCAGATGATAAGACACCGGGGAGGCCGGCGCCGGGGTGCGTACCGGCCCCGGTAAAGTACAAATTGCGGATCTCTGTGTCGCGATTGTGGTAGCGAAAATAGGCGGATTGAGTCAGTGTGGGTGCGATAGAGAATCCGGCGCCGTGCTCCGATCGATAGCGTGTCTTAAAATCCTCCGGCGTCATCCAAAAGTCGGCGCAGATGTGGTCGCTTAGTCCGGGCAATATGGTCTCTTCTAGGGCCCTCACAATACGATCGCGAAGGCGAGGGCCCTCTTCATTCCAATCGGTATTCGATTTCAGGTTGGATACTGGGCACAGCACGTAAAAACTGTCACACCCCTCCGGTGCAAAGCTCGGATCCGTTGCGGTTGGCCTGTGCAGGTAGAGCGAAAAATCCTCGGTGATTACGTGATTGTCAAAGATGTCCTCAAGCAGCTCCTTGTGGCGAGGCCCAAGCCAGATCGTGTGATGGGCAATATCCGAATAGGTCTTTTGTGTTCCGAAATACAATACATAGAGGCCCATGGAATATTGCGTAAGGGCTTCGGGGCGGCGAACCTTTTGGCGTTTCAGGTGCTTTGGTAGGAGTGCTTTGTAGGCGTGTGGTGCATCACCGTTGAATACCACGTTGTCGGCCAGGATGGTTTCGCCAGAGCTTAGCCGGACACCGGTCGTTCTATCTTTTTCTACTAGAATTTCGTCTGCGTCCGCCTGCTTTCGGATCCCAACTCCTTCTTCAACCATCAGCTTTTCTAAAGCGGCTACTAGGGCTCCGGTACCACCCATGCAAAAATGGATACCCCATTTGCGCTCAAGGAAGTGGATCAAGGTGTAGATTGAAGTGGTTGTGTAGGGATTTCCTCCCACCAGGAGAGGGTGAACTGAGAACACTTTACGCAGGTAGTCGTTGCGAATGAACTTACTGATCAAGCCATACACGGTTCGGTAGCTTTGTAGGCGCAACAGGGCGGGGCCCTGCTTTAGCATGGAGCTGAATTTGGTGAAAGGTTGGGCCGAGAGCTGTTCGAAGCCCACTTTAAAAATTTTCTCGGATAGCTTGAGTAGGTTTTTGTATCCTCCTACATCCGCTTCTTCGAACTTCGCTATCTCCTGATAAGTGTGTTCGATATCGCCCTTATATATAAAACGTTTACCGTCGTTGAAGTAAAACTCGTACCAGGTTTCTAAGGGTACGAAGGTGGCATAGTCTTCAAGTTTTTTACCGAAGAGCGCGAAGAGCTCTTCGAACATGAAAGGGGCTGTGATTACTGTGGGGCCCGCGTCATGCTTGAAGCCATCTCGTTCGAATACTTGGGCTCGGCCGCCCAGATCATCGAGCCGCTCTAAGAGGGTGACCTCATGCCCAAGCGCTCTCAGCCTGAGTGCACTGGCAATGCCACCAAATCCACCACCGACAACGAGAGATTGCGTCATGTGAGTATTTTGCATCGGCCGCCTTGCTGCTGAACGCGTGTCACTTCTTTGGCTAACCACTGTTGCAGGGGAACAATTGCGGCTCGTATCGGCGGCGGGAGCTTGAATAAGCTCTTTGATGCTTCGTTGAAATGGAAGTGCAGTCGTTGGCTTGTATCGGCGAAGGCGTAGGACTGCCTCACCTTGTGCCACCACTGACGCGTCTCAACGGTGTCCGCGATCAGTTCACCCGAACGAATTCTGTCTGTCCAAAGATCGAAGCGAGCTTGAGATTCTCGGCTCAGCAAGTCTTTGAAGCACGCGAGTACGGCGTTGGGTCTTCCGTTTGCCAAATCCGAGCAGGGGTTGTTAGCTCCATCGGTACCTGAAAAGTTACCCAGATCGTTGAGTATTTGAAAACACAGCGCTGAATTGTTGAAGTAGTGTGCGGCGTCGGTGCTTGAAATGGGTATGTCCAGAATGTCGGCACCGCCGGTAATCGGTAGGGCTAGCAGGGGGGCCGTCTTTTGTATCGCTATTGCTTGATAGATCTCCCAGTCTGGGTAGCCCGCATTCGTGAACTCGCCAGCTTGACCGCTAGCCAGAGTGCGAATGCTTTCGCTCGCTTTACCAATCAGGCTGGGTTTGAGTAATGCGCAGGTTTCGTACGCTGTAGCGATTAAGTAGTCCCCCAGGCATATGGCCACGGCGTCACCAAACCGTTTATGTATTGTTTGCTGATGTCGCCGGTGCGTGTCACGGTCACAAAGATCATCATGCACTAAAGACGCATTGTGGAGTACTTCAACCGCCGTGGCCCAATCCAGTGCGAGCGTTTCATCATAAGTGCCTTCGTTAAGCACTGCGAATGCGAGACGTCCGCGAATTTTTTTGGATTGTGCACTCAGGTGAGCACGAGCTGCCTCTCTAAGGGCTGTAGGCGCTCGCGTAGCCACTTTGTCTAGTCGATCTGCAATCAATGCGGATACCGCGTCGCCAGAGATCACAGCGTTATAACCTTCCGTTAATACCGCTGCTTTCATGATCCAACCTGTTCGTTATTTTGTTGTTGGTAAAGTGTGTACGTAGGTGTTGCCAGTATAGGATCACATTGGTCAGCTATTTTTCTATTTTGCCCGCAGATGCAAATGCTAATTCGTGAACCGACTGTCTCTTGCCCTCAAGAGTTATTCGCTTGTCGTTTACATGTCGTCGAGCCTCGCGCGCATTCTTTTCTGCTCCCCTCAAAAACAAAAATTGACTTAAAAAGTGATCCAAACCCAAAAACTTAGCGCATCAACACCGTGCAATTGCAAAGGTGGTACACGTGTAAATGCGCTTGCGGTAACTAGCGGTAGAAAGATCTCGAGATAATATAACTAGGAGAAACACTATGTTACGTAACACGCATAGCGGATGGCAGAAGGCAGGTCTGGTTGGACTGTTTGCTGTAGGTTCGAGCTCAGCATTTGCTGGGGATATGCTTCAATCCGGCGATTTTGTAGGTTATTCGTTCTGGTTGATATCAATGGCGTTGTCGGCTTCGACAATATTCTTTTTAATGGAAGCACTCCGTATGGGTGGCAAGTGGGCGACCAGTTTGACTGTGTCGGCACTGGTGACCTTTATTGCGGCATTCCACTATATGTACATGAGAGACGTTTGGGTCACCACTGGTGCATCGCCAACCGACTTCCGTTACATCGACTGGTTGCTCACTGTGCCTTTGTTGATGATTGAGTTTTACTTGATTCTGGCGGCTATCACTAAGGTCTCAGGCGGTATTTTCTGGCGTTTACTCTTGGGTACGCTGGTTATGTTGGTGCCTGGCTACATGGGCGAAGCGGGCTATCTGAATGTGACCGTGGGCTTCGTGATCGGCATGTTGGGATGGTTCTATATCCTCTACGAAATCTTTGCCGGTGAAGCGAGCAAAGTCGCGGCATCTGAGGCATCGGCGGCGGTACAGAAGTCGTATAACCTCATGAAGTGGACTGTGACCATTGGCTGGGCAATCTACCCGATCGGGTACTTCCTTGGCTACATGGCCGGCGGTACCGATCAGGGAACGCTGAACATCGTCTACAACCTAGCTGACGTGTTGAACAAAATCGCGTTTGGCTTGTTCATCTGGTACGCAGCGAACGAAGATACTTCTGCGAAGGCTTAATCTTTCCGAACTTCAAAAGCCGCCGACAGGCGGCTTTTTTGTGGGTGTATCTTTTGGCGTGTATGGTAAGGCCACGAAGCCATGAAGCCATGAAGCCATGAAGCCATGAAGCCATGAAGCTAGGAAGCTAGGAAGCTAGGAAGCTAGGAAGCTAGGAGAGACCCCCAGGAAGATTTTTAAAGCAGTTTCTATGAGCCAGCGGGGGTGTTAAAACAGGCAGCTCAGACTATCCAGCCCATCTCTTAAAGCTTGCCTGCTTCCAAAAAGGCGACTTTTTTACATTCAAAGCAAAAAAAAAGAAAGAAACGAAAGAAAGTCGATCATTGCGCCAGAAATTCCTGTAAACTTGCGCGCGAAATTTTAAGTTGTACTTTTTTAACACTAAACTCAAAGAGTAGACCCATGGCAGCAGATCTATCTTTATACCGCAATATCGGTATTTTCGCGCACGTT
>JAUHWV010000015.1 GCA_030427335.1 Gammaproteobacteria bacterium
CTTCTCGCTAAAGCAAAAGGGGTAGAGCGAGCCTATCTGAAAAGCTTTATGGATGGCGCCTTTTGTGAGGGCATCAATACCTTATCTGATCGGGGGCTAAAAAGAATATGTGAACGCGCGGGTTTGCCGTGGAAAGAGGCGAAACAATACCTAGGCAAGCCGGGCTGGGGAGAGGAACTCGAACAAAATCGACAAGACATGTACGCTTGGGGCAGCTGGGGTGTGCCGAGTTTTCGTTTACTTGGGCCCGAGGGCGAGACAGTGGCTGAAGCGTGGGGCCAAGATCGCATCTGGCGTTTCGTTCAAATCATTGATGCGCTGGCAGAGCATTAAGTTTAAACGGACCCTCTACTCGGGGACTCAATTGGCCAAACTAAATCAGAGTTTAAACAGCGCGCGAACTGTTTCGACAATGGCGTTCTTCGCCTCGCTTGCGTTTAGGTTTTGATGATCACGCAATCGGTCCCAAAATTCAAACGAGAGCATGCCTTCCAATGAGGCTATTTTGGTCGCCCCCAGGGTTTTTGCTTCGGGCAACCAGTCCTCGAGATCCAATCGCAGAGCCCTTTGGTAGCGCGCATAATTCTGATGCAATGTGCTGTAGCGCCAACGCTGCGCTAAAGCCGACCGCGCCACGTTGCTCACTCGCTCGTACTTATCACCCCGAAAATCCACGATTTTTTCAATACGTTCAACCAGTGTTCCGGAGCGATCGCCGCCTTTGAACAGATTTTCAAAATAAGCTCGGCGCTGCTCATCCGCAATCGTGAAAAGCGTCTCCATATCGTTGAAATGACGAAACACCGTTCGGATACCAACGCCCGCACGATCTGAAGCTTGCTGCGCGGTCGGGATCAAATTCCCCTCGTCAATCATATCCGCCACGGCATCAATGATCGCCTGCTTACTCCGCTCACTGCGAAGGCGACGTCCATCGAGCGCAATCGGGTCATTGGCTTGATTCATTGCTGATCTCTTGGGTGTTCGTAATCGTTCAATTTACCGACCGTAAAATGCAGATGCAACCGTTGTGCACGCAATTGCAAAAAGTACCATGATCGCAACCTGGCGGTACCGCGCGTGTCCGTAGCGGCTGAATAAGGTGGTACCCAAGCGATCACCAGCCAGCATGACAGGAAAACAGCCAAGAAATAACCACACATTTACCCAAGAAAAATAGCCCGCGACAGCGAAACTAAACAGGGCAAAGGCCGCGGCAATCAACATCAGAGTAATAATATTGGCTCTACATTTTACCGGATCGGGCTCGGTCGAAAGTAGGTAGATAACGAGCGGAGGACCCGGCATCGCAAACATGCCATTCATAATGCCCGCTAGTAGCCCCGCTGTCGCGTCGCCGAGTCGCGATTTTTGAATCGCCAAGAAGCGCCTGGATAGAAGCAATGAGCACCCCAAGAGCAGAGCGAGGCCAGCATAAAATTGAAATTTTGTGGCATCCATATCTAAGGTTATGAGCGCCGTAACAATGGAAATGACGAGTAGCACACCAATCATCATACCGGCTGAATCGAGCGCGACCGACTTTCGCAGCTTGGGAAAATTCAGCAGGCTTGTCACAAATACCAGTGATGCGCTCAAAACAACGGCGGTATGTGGGGGGACTAGGTGCGCAAAAATAGGCACAGCCGCAAGCGCAAACCCAAACCCTGTGAAGGCACGCAACACCGATGCAACGATGACGGCGGCCCATAAAAGTGGAAAGAGACTGAGATCGAAAGACATCTGACATTCTCGGAAACAGTGTGCAGATCATATCATGAAAGAACTGGCGCACAGCTTTGCTTGCGACCGTGCGACCGTGCGACTTTGCGACTTTGCGACTTTGCGACTTTGCGACTTTGCGACCAACCCATATTGACATCGCAAGTGTCAATATGAAAAGCTCGCCTCACTATAGGAGGGTCTCATGAAAAAATGGCTTGTCGTTGCACTCATCGTACTCATCACCGCCGGCGCGGTAACCAACCAAGATAAAATTACGCTTCGACTCCTTACAGCGGGTCTCGGTAAGATGATGGGGCAAGATGCAACCAGTCAATTTGTTGATGGGCTTCATCTCGGCCTGTGCGGTGCCGGTGGTCCGTTGCCGGCACCAAAAGCCTCTGGCCCCTGCATTGTTGTCACCGCGGGAGAGCGCCATTTTGTGTTTGATGCGGGCACCGATGGTGTGCGCAACTTGATCCGAATGGGCTACCCCGTAGGCAAGATAGAAGCCGTTTTCTTAACACACTTCCACTCGGACCACATCGATGGGCTGGGGGAGCTCGCCACTCTGCGATGGGTGAACGCCGCGAATGAAACACCTTTGCCCGTCTTTGGGCCAACGGGTGTTAATCAAATCGTTGCAGGTTTTAACATGGCCTATCAACTCGACTCCCAGTACCGGCACGCGCACCATGGGGACACCGTAGCACCCTTGAGTGGAGCGGGAATGGTTGCGAGCGTCTTTAACAAACCTGAACTGGGAGTTTCTACCGATTTAATCAAAGAGCCCAACATACGCATCAGCGCTTTTGCAGTGGATCACTCACCGGTTGATCCCGCCGTAGGCTACAAAGTCGAATATAAGGATCGCAGCCTAGTCATTACCGGCGACACAATCAAATCACAAAACATAATAGACCAAGCTCGTAATGTGGACTTGCTCGCACACGAGGCCTTGGCCTCAAACTTAGTCAAACTCATGAATCAAACCGCGGCACAAAAGGGCTTAAGCGTCTTGCAAAAAGTCACCAGTGATATCCCGGACTACCATGCCACACCCATGGATGCGGCTGAGACGGCGAGAGAAGCAGGTGTGGGTCATCTGCTCTATTACCATATCGTGCCGCCATTGATCATACCCGGGCAGCAGAGCCTCTTTTTGAACGGCGCCGATGCGGTTTTCGAGAACTACACAGTCGGTAATGATGGTTTGGTTATCTCACTGCCCGCGGGTAGCAAGGAGATTAAGACGGTGAGCAAGGGCCTATAAACTGGCCCCACCATCGACTACGATTTGCTCGCCCGTAATGTAAGACGCCAGCGGTGAAGCCAAGAACAGCACGGCACCCGCTATGTCTTCCGCCCGTCCAAAGCGGCCCACGGGGCAAGTCGCCGCAAAGGCCTCCTCTTGCTCAGGCGTGACTTGATTGGCCGTCAATTTGGTCGGCACCAAGCCCGGGGCGACGGTATTAACACGGACCCCTTTTTTACCCCATTTTTTCGCTAAGCTTTTGGTTAATTGAACCAAACCCGCCTTACTTGCGGAATAGGCGGGGTTATTCCACGCGGGCCGAATTGAGGCGACCGAATCCAAGCTCACAATACAACCCCGACTCGCCTGAAGCAGAGGCAACATCACCGTGTATAGGTGCATTGCGCCACTTAAGTTGATGGTCATTATTTTTTCAAATCCCGATCGCTCAAATTCACCCTGTTGGTACAGAACCGATCCTACACAGTTCACCAAGACATCAAGTCGATCAAACTCTGAGGCCAACGCCTCTACCGACTCGCCTTGACTCAAATCCAATCGATGATAGGCCCAATCAGAAAAATCCCGGTCATACTCACTCGCGTCCCTCGTACCCGTGATGGCCACTTGAGCACCCGCACGACTAAACATCTGAGCCACACCGTAGCCGATCCCATCTGAACCACCGCAAACGAGTACGCGTTTGCCGCTAAAATCAAGTTGTTCTGCTGCCGTCATTCTCTTCCCCTAGTAGCACTTCTGTACTTTCTACCCAACACCCCTAATCAATTGGGCGTATAGACCAACTCATCGCCAACTTCGTAGGGCTCGACCAAGGTCTTGTCGATTAGCACCGGCAGCTCGGCAGCCGCAGGATAGAGAGCCGGGCGACGATTGAGATTATGCGCAGCCAAGAGCGCTTGCAAGGCACTGACTTGCTCCAGATATTGTTCCGCCAGATTGTTAATTTCATAAGGATCGGAGGCTAAATTAAAGAGCCACACCACCTGCCCCAGATCCGGCTGATTATTGATCTGAAGCTTCCAATCACCCTGCCTGACCGTTTGATAATGCCCGTTCTGCCAGAACAAAGCATCTCGGGCTAACGTATCGCCCTCGCCACGCAGTAGCGGCGCTAAGCTGAGGCCATCAATCGCGCGCTCTGGCGGCAACTCCGATTGCGTTAATTCCGCTATGGTTGGCATTAGATCGATGTGCGCGACGGGCGTTTTAATTGCTTTGCCTTGCGGGATAGTGCCGAGCCAGCGTGCGAACAGCGGCACGCGAATACCCCCTTCGAATTGCGTTATTTTCCATCCGCGATACGGTTTATTTATATCTTTCAATCCAAGATAGCCCGGCCCGCCGTTGTCACTGGTAAACATAACCAGTGTATTGTCGCTCAAGCCCTTCCGCTCAAGCGCATCCAGCACGCGCCCCACGGACCGATCCAGCGCTCGAATCATAGCCGCGTATACGCGTAAGCGGTGCGGTTTGATGTCTCCCACTGCCTCATAATCTTCTTTACTCGCCTGCAAAGGCGTGTGGACACCCCAATGAGCTAAATAGAGAAAGAAAGGACGATCGGCGTTTTTTTCAATCATTGAAACGGCTTCGTCAGTCCAGTAGTCGGTCAGATAAGACTTGGGCTTAAACCGCTGTTCATCAATCGTGTTATAGGTGTTAGAGAAGCCAAAGCGAGCCCACAGAAATTGGTCTATCGGATCAAACTCAAGCCGCGCATCCACGCCTCGGGCATCACCGGCCGGAAGATATAAACCGCTTTGCATTAACAAGCTGTCATGGAACCCTTGCGAATTGGGATCCATTCCCTGGGTTCTGCCCAAATGCCATTTTCCAATATGAGCCGTGTAATAACCTTGCTCGCGAAGGACCTCAGCCAAAGTCAGCTCGTCTGTTGGCAAACCTTTGGATTCAAATGGCGGCTGTGACTCATCGAGCACAGCATCGTACAGTGCTTTGGGGTAGCCCTCACGCTTGTTAATCAGGCCACTCACCAGCTTGCTCATCCCAGGCGGCGTGGGTGTAAATTCATATCCGGTTCGCGTTGGATACCTGCCGGTCAGCATCATGGCGCGCGAAGGGGCGCAGGTGCTGGCGCCGGAATAAGACTGCTGAAAAATGGTGCCCTCGGCCGCCAGCCGATCAATATTGGGGGTCGCGACACGCCCCCCGGCCACCCCACCGCCGAAGGTCGAGATATCGTTGTAACCTAAGTCATCTGCGACAATCAGGATGACGTTTGGGCGCCCGTTTGCCACCGACATCGTGTCATCGCGCCCGCTATCCCAAGCCAGATCGGGTGCTTCAGGTAAGGAACCAAATTCTCTACTTGATTGCCATTCAATCACCTGGAGCAATAAAGGCAAGCGAAAGGCATACACCCCGGCCGCTCCTACACACAGTAACAAGGCAAAAAACGCAATTCGCTTCATATCGCTCCACTCGACCCTGAAAAAAGGATATCTCGCCAGCACTTGCTAAGGAAATTGGGGCTAGATTAAACCCAAACCGGTCGTTTCAATATTAAGCTGACCCACTAACCCAGCGGTTCGATGCACCGCCGCTTCCCGCCATTCCGCAGATGAGCTCATCTCAACCATAGCGCGACGATTGGGATATTGAGCAATGGCCACTTCGTCCCAAAGATCCTCGACCTGCCCAAGCGAAAGGCCGGTCACATCAGCGGCGAACAAGACCTTGCCGCCGTAGTTTAAGATGATTTTCGAAACCGCCTTAGCGTAGATATTGTAGGCCTCACGCCCACTTAAATCGGTTTGGCGCCCATCTTCGTATTCAGCGCTCGCTTTGAATTTGAGCAAGTTCACCATGTAAATTGGACCTTCTGGCCCCTCTTGCATCAAGAATTCAAAGGTCTCTTTGCGGCTCGGTAAGACTTCGTTTACGACTTCCATCGGTGCATCCTCGTGTTGTTATATTTGACACTCACTGTGCCATTAGTAGGTTAGAAAGCCAACAATCCCACGATGAAAATCTGCGCTTAAAACCAAAAAACCCAGCCGAAGCTGGGTTTTTACTGTCGTCTAACAGACCGGTTTAATCTAAACCAGCAGCAAGATCATTACGACGCTTAACCAAGTAGGCGTAAATTGCATTCGCGTCATCTCGGCTTATGCGATCAGCAAAGCCAACCATGCCGTTTTCATGTCTCATACCGCCCAGCACGATGGGCTCAAACAGCTCCCAAGTGTCAGCCGTCATCTTGCGTAAATCGGGAACAGAGCTACCCGAGACCGCACGATCACCATGACACATGTGGCAATTGGCCATGTAGAGCTTGTGGCCCGCGACAATAGTTCCCTCATCGCCCACCGGCTCCATCGGTGTGATCGCTGCCATTTGTTCGGGGGTCGGCTCAGGTGGCAAGGCGTGCTCTCCACCGAGTTTGTAAACCAGCACGCGTGGGCGAGAAACCGCGCCGCGGCTGCGCTTGGCGAGCTCGCCACCCACCATGGCAAACGATCCACCCCAGCCCGCAGCAACAGCAACGTACTGCTCACCGTCAACAGTGTAAGTTACGGGCCCCGCCACTACGCCGGTTTGAGCGAAATGAGACCACAGTTTTTCACCAGTATCAGCGGTGTAGGCTACGAACTCGCCCTCGGCGTTACCTTGGAACAAGACATTACCCGCCGTGCTTAGGAGCCCCCCATTCCACATATTGGGGTGCTGTACTCGCCAACGCTCCGTCTGCGTCACAGGATCCCAAGCGGCAATGTGGCCTTTCACCATTTGACCGAACTGCGCACGCACCTCTGGGTCATCAGGCGCACTCGCAAGCTCGAAGCGTACACCTACGTTCCAGCCTTTCGGGTTATAGTCGTATTCGCTGTCGTGCCCATACACGACGGGAATTTCCTGCGCAGGAATGTAAACCAAGCCGGTGTCAGGGCTATAGCTCATCGGGTGCCAATTGTGACCACCGAGCGGATGCGGGAACTGTAGCGTGGGAACACCCGTCTCTTCGTAACGAGCTTCAGGCGCTTCTACAGGGCGACCGCTCTCGGGATCGACATGCGTAGCCCAAGTTGCCATCGTGTATTTCTCAGCGGAAATAAACTCACCTGTTTCCCGATCAAGCACGTAGAAGAATCCGTTTTTTGGCGCTTGCATAATAAGCTTACGCATCCGGCCCTCAAGCTCGATGTCGGCAAGAATCATATGCTGAGTGGCCGTGTAGTCCCAACTTTCGCCTGGCGTGGTCTGATAATGCCAAACGTATTCGCCGGTGTCGGGCCGTAGCGCCACGATCGAAGACAAGAATAGATTATCGCCTGAACCGTCGCTACGATACACGCGGTTCCAAGGTGCGCCATTACCGACACCGATGTACAGCAGGTTCAATTCAGGATCGTGCGCCATAGCATCCCAAGCGGTACCGCCACCGCCCACAGTCCACCACTCGCCGCTCCAAGTTTTAACGGTTTCGGCGTGAATTGCATTTTCGAAGGGCTTGCTGGGATCGCCGGGGACCGTATAGAAGCGCCACACTTGATCGCCTGTATTGGCGTCGTAGGCCGTGACGTAACCACGAACACCCAGTTCTGACCCGCCATTACCTATGATGACTTTGCCATCGACAACACGAGGCGCACCAGTGATCGAGTAAGGTTTATCGGTAGGGGTTGTTTGCACTTCCCACTGCACGGTGCCGTTGGCTGCATCGAGCGCAACCAGTCGCCCGTCGCCGACACCCACAAAGATTTTGCCATCCCATGCCGCGACACCCCGGTTTACCGCGTCGCAGCACATATTCACAAACCAGGCTTTGTCTATTTGTGGGTCATAACGCCAGATCTCAGCTCCAGTCTTAGCATTCAGAGCGAATACCTTACTCCAACCACCCGTTACGTACATGACACCGTCAACCACGATGGGGGTTGCCTCAATACCGCGCGTATCACCCAAATCGAAATGCCATGCCAAACCGAGATCTGCCACGTTGTCGTCATTGATCTGAGTGAGAGGGCTATAGCGCTGTTCGGAATAGGTACGACCATGGGCCATCCAGTTGCCCGGCTCGCTGTCGGCAGCTAATAAACGTTCCGTGTTAACCGCCGCCGGCTTGGGGGCTTCAACCGGCGCCGACTCTTGCTTCGCGCACGCACCCAAAAGAAGCGCTGTAGCGGCAACGACGGCTCCGCCTTTGACCAATTGAGATAGATTCGCTTTCAAGGATATTCCTCCTCGCTGAGAGATTATTGTTTTAGTTCTCGCATTATGCGCATTACGCGGGAGTTTCGCCAAGCCGTGCAGAAAATTGGCAACAAAAGACCGCCATTTGGCGCATTGTCACCCCGGCAGAAGTCAAACTACAGACTCCAGCTGCCCATAAAGGGGCCGTGCGCTTTAGATCAAGCGCTCGCAACCTGGACCGGCAAAGAATTTACTGCTGGGAATAAGAATCGAAAGCGAGATTGTCGAAGCGCGTGTATTGCCCCTGGAAGGTCAACCGGCAGGTTCCAATCGGACCATTACGTTGCTTGCCGATAATGACTTCCGCTATGCCTTTATCGGGCGAGTCTTCGTTGTAAACCTCGTCGCGATAAATGAACATAATGACGTCTGCATCTTGCTCAATCGCGCCCGATTCACGAAGATCAGAGTTCACCGGTCGCTTGTTAGGCCGGTTCTCCAGGGAGCGGTTAAGCTGTGACAGCGCCACCATGGGGCAGTTAAATTCCTTCGCAATCGCCTTTAGATTACGTGAAATTTCTGAAATCTCAGCGGTACGCCCCTCGCTCTTGCCCGCCACCTGCATCAACTGCAGGTAATCGATCATGATCATTCCCAGCTCGCCGTGCTCGCGCGCAAGCCGTCGAGCTCGAGCGCGAAGCTCGGTGGGGGTAAGGCCCGCGGTATCATCAATAAACAACGGGACGTCTTTCATCTTGGTTACGGCCGCCGAAAGCTTGGGCCAGTCTTCTTGTTCAAGCTTACCGTTTCTGATACGTGTTTGGTCAATTCGGCCTACGGAAGACAGCATACGGATAATGAGCTGATCCGCGGGCATCTCCATAGAGAAAACCAAAATGGGCTTCTTCTGATTTAGAACAGCGTGCTCTACCAAGTTCATAGCGAAAGAGGTTTTCCCCATGGAGGGCCGCCCCGCCACAATAACCAGATCCGACGGCTGCATGCCGCTGGTCATTTTATCTAAGTCTTTGAAGCCCGTTGATAAACCCGTGATGTCACCACCCGAATGGAAGAGCTCTTCAATCCGCTCTAGGGCTTTCGAAAGTAAGGGGTTAACTTCTTGCGGTCCACCAGCCTTCATGCCATCTTCTGAGATTTGCATGATTTTATGTTCGGCTTCGTCGATTAACTCTTCGCTCGACCGCCCTTCTGGGTTGAAGCCAGATTCAGCGATTCCTTGCGCCGTTTCAATAAGTCGACGCAGAAGCGAGCGCTCGCGCACCACCTTGGCATAGGCTCGGATGTTGGAGGCACTGGGCGTGTCCGCGGCAAGTTCAGTGACATAAGCCAGGCCGCCAACACTGTCTAACTCACCCGCGGCCGCCAGCCGGTCAGAGAGAGTGATGACGTCAATGGGGTCACCCGCCTCAGCGAGCTTGGCAATTTGTCGGAAGATAAGTCGATGGTCGTGACGATAAAAATCGGCGGCGGCAACCGCTTCTGCCACGCTATCCCAGGCATCATTCGAGATTAACAGACCACCCAGCACCGAGCGCTCAGCTTCGATCGAATGCGGTGCCATTTTAATGCGCGCAAGCTCTCGGTCGGGCTCAAAAGATTCGTTCGGGGGGTAATCGGGGTAATCGGCTTCGTTCATGCGAAATGGATAGATCTAAAACCGCAAGCCTACCCGAGTTTACGATAAAGCGAAACCACCCTAGCAAGATAGAAACAGCGTAAACAACTTGAGATACGGAGATTGAAGGACACCTAAACCACAGTGGTGCCACTGGTGCTAGAGTAATACGAACCTAGCAGACGCAAGACTTTACTGGGCCTAAGAAAACGGGAGTCAGGCTGACCGGGAGATCAGCCTAGCTCAAATAGGAAGCGCAATGCCCAGACTAAGCTGGGCAAGGTTTTACTCGGCAACGATGGCCAACTGCAGAGTTGCCATGACTTTTGCGTGGACCTGGACAGCAACTTCGTACTCACCCAGCTCACGCAGAGCGCCTTCAGGCAGCTTGACTTCTGATTTGTCGATAGCGATACCGGCCGCCGTTGCAGCTTCGGCGATATCACGCGTGCCCACAGAACCGAACAGTTTGCCTTCGTCGCCCGCTTTCATGGCGATAGTGACGGCACTCGCGCCGTTAATCGCATCGGCACGCTTTTCTGCTTCAGTCAAAGCCGCTGCCGCAGCCGCTTCAAGCTCAGCGCGACGCGCTTCAAACTCAGCGACGTTCTCTGCAGTTGCAGGAACAGCCTTACCCTGAGGAAGCAAATAATTGCGACCAAAGCCTGCTTTAACGCTAACCTGATCACCAAGACCACCTAGGTTGCCCACGGTTTCTAATAAAATTACGTCCATTTTAACCTCGCTGGAGGGCATGCCCTCTGATTACAAATCTTTCTCTTCACGCGACTCATCTTGCGGAGCCACCGCATTAGCGGCATCTTTCGGCAAATAACGTTTACGTAGGCCAAGCAAACTGTCCAGTGCCGCTAATACCACTAACACCAGCTTTAACAAGTCCACTAACACCCACAAGCCGTAGAATGCTGCAAAATAACCTGAGCCTTTATTCAAAGCCCTTGCCCTTGCGTGCACCAAGCCGAGGCTCGAAAACACCAATGGCACAATCAATATTGTCGCCCAGCTCTGCATCCCTGTACCCAAGGAAAACACCGCTCCAGCAGCCAGCAGTAATCCGATTCCCACGGCCGGCGGGAAAACCGTCTTCACAAACTCACGACCAAACAAGCCCGGCCGGTAAAGTGAAGACTGCCAGTAAGCTCCGAGTAACACGGAACCAACCGCCACCGCTGAATTCGAAACTGCCAGAACACCCGCAATTTGCGTCGTATTCGGCCGCTGCAGGACCAAGTCCGCGCCACCATCAATGGATTGCTCTAAGTTAGTTAAAAAGCCATCAAACAAATCAACCAACTGCTGCAAATACGCGTCGCCCAGCAACATCATAAGAAGCCCACTCACCAAACCGACCGGCACAGAGGCCAACAGCATCGTACTGAGACTTCCCGTTAACGTGAGTGCAGAGGCAATAATCCACGCACTCACCAACAACATCAAAGGGCCTGCATCGCCATAAAGATACACTAGCAAGCCCGAAGGCAATAAAGCCCAAAACAACAAATAACCACCCCATCGAGGCCCCTGTTGTAAACTCACAAGGGCTATGATGGCTGCGCTAATCCAGCAAAACAGTGCGCTTCCAGCGCCGGCGATCGTTAGGAACATCGCCTGCCACTGTCCACGCATCGCAAACTGAGCTAGCGCTTTCACGGCATCCTCTCTCGCCCTAGGGGCGTCGATTACTCGTGAGAGTCAGTGTAGGGCAACAGAGCCAAATAACGTGCACGCTTGACTGCCGTAGCCAACTGACGCTGGTACTTAGCTTTCGTACCTGTGATACGGCTAGGCACAATCTTACCGGTTTCGGTGATGTACGCTTTCAACGTTTCCAGGTCTTTGTAATCAATTTGTTTTACGCCTTCGGCGGTAAAACGACAAAACTTACGACGTCTAAAAAATCGTGACATGCTTTATTCTCCTACCGCTTATTCAGCGTCGTTATCGTCGGCGTCGTCATCTTCATCGACGTCGTCGCCATCATCATTGTTTGCCGCTTCGGCTTCAGCCGCGCGACGCTCTTCGTAGCGATTCTTGCGCTCACGGCTTTCTTTTTCGGCCTTCATAATCAAAGACTCTGAAGTTTCTGCTTCGTCCATCTTGATCACGAGGTTACGGATTACCGCATCGTTGTAACGGAAGATCGTGGTGAGTTCGTCCATTGCTTCGGCAGTCGCTTCCACGTTCATCAACACGTAATGTGCTTTGTGCACCTTGTTGATGGTGTAGGCCAGCTGACGGCGACCCCAGTCTTCAAGACGGTGTACTTTACCGCCGTCTTTTTCGATGATTTGAGTATAGCGCTCGATCATGCCTGGAACTTGCTCAGACTGATCAGGGTGCACCATGAATACGATTTCGTAATGTCGCATAGATAAGCTCCTTACGGGTTAATGCCACCCGCTCATGCGGTGTGACAAGGAGATCGGCCTACAGAATAGACCGGGCAAATTTTGGATCGCGAAGTTTACAGACTAAGATCGCGCTTAGCAAGCCCTAACATACTGCGGGTGGTTCCCTCACAATCGCTGCTATTACCACTTCAGCGATGAACGGAACGTACGCCACTGTCGACGTTGAACGTAAGTCACTAACGGCATCTAAACGAGTCGGCCTAGATCAGATATTCCGCTACACCAAGATTGAACCTTCAAGGGCAGGGTTAGCGCCAACATGACTAGCGAGCCGTTTCAGACTTCGCCTCAGAATCATCCAAACCCACCGCCTCGTGATCGGAGTCGGCGATTTCATCATAGGCCGGTCTCTCGGCGGCAGGTTCGATGACATCCTCGAAGTTTTCGGGACCTCGAGGATCCAACTCGAACGCTGTGGGCGCTATCTCGGGCGCGGCCACGGTGAATGGCGTTTGATCCTCAGGTTTAACGTTCTCGACATCGCTTCGATGCAAGAAGATATAAAACCCAATCACCCCACTCGTAATCGCCAGACTCCACCACAACATACTCACGGAGGCGGCATCCATAAGCGGCCCAATAAACAAAGGAGCGAGAGCGGCACCCGTCGCGTTCAATAGCAGCACTGATGTCCCTACCAAAACGAACTCCCCACTCTTCGCTTTGTCGATAACCGTAGCCAGAGCTAAGGCATACATGGGCATCGCAACGGCCCCAAAGGCTGTGACTAAAGCCAGTATCAGAAGCCGCCCCGACAAGAGAGCGAGCGCAAGACACGTAATGACACTCAAGGTGCTGAGCAAAACTAAAATACGCGGGCGCCCATAGCGATCCGACAACAGCCCAACCGGGTACTGCGCGATCGCGCCGCCGATAATCGCCGCTGCCACAAAGAGCGACACGTCGCTCACCTCGGGCATCGATCGCTTGGCAAATACCGCGCCGAGCGTCCAAAAGCTACCGGTCACTAGGCCTGACATCAAGGCGCCGGCAAAAGCCACCTTGGAACGCCGGTACAAAAGACCAAAACTCACTCGCGTGGGCACCATCGGGGCAGGTGCAAGCTGTCGAGTCAAACCGACGGGCACAATCGCCATCGCGACCAGCATCGCCGCCACAATAATCGGCGTAGCCGTACTAATCGGCATTAATGACAGCAAGAATTGCCCCATAGCCATAGCCACCAAAACGACAAAGGTATAGGCAGCGAGCACTCGACCCCGAGTGGATTCGTTCGCTTGGTCGTTCAACCAGCTTTCAATCACAGTGTATAAACCGCACATCATGAAACCAATCGCGCCGCGCGCCAGTGCCCACAAAGGCCACCAACCCGACAACTCCATGCTCAACAGCGCCGTCACAATCACCGCCGTCAATACGGCAAAACCACGAATGTGACCAACACGCCCAATCATCTGCGGCACGACAAAACAGCCAAGCATAAAACCAGCAAAATAGGCTGAGCCGGTCAAACCAATTACCGTGTCGGACAGGCCGAGACCGGCGCCTTTCAAAGGCAACAGAGTGATTTGTACGCCATGCCCTGTAAGCAACAGTGCAGTAGCCAAAAGGAGTGAGCTAAGTGTTACAACGGTCTTCATATTTCACCTCTCGAATCGAGGTCTAGGTGTTGCTTAAGCGCGGCACGATACACTCAAAGATACGCGCGATCGACCACTCTTGCGGGTAATAATGCCATTTTTTCACAGAAAAAAGAGTCGCACCAACGCATGCCCGCTTGGCATCCGATGTAGCAAGGCATAAGATGGACACATGATTCGTCGTCCAGTCAAAATTCGCGCTGTTTGCTTATTGCTCATTTGCTATTTAACGCAGGCGACTGCATTCGCCTATGGTGAATGCCAATCAAACAAAGCCTCAGATTCACACTCGAATCAGTTGACTGCAGAAACCACAGCGCCCGCCATGTCAGAGCACGATATGAGTCAACAAGAACATTGCGATGACATGGCGATGTCCCCAGATGCGACCCAGCAAGCTGCTTCGTCAGGCGACCAAGAGGGCCACACTAAAAACTGCTGCGATCTGACTTCAACAGATTGCGCCATGTCGCACTGCTTTAGCTCGTATTCGATCGCGACGGCCTCTGCCTCAATACAAATTGGCGAGCCCAGTTTCGTGTGGCATGAGACCGACGCTAGCGCCACACCCACCTGCCCCGCTAACAACCCCTTCCGGCCACCTATTTTCAGTTAAACAGGATAGTTGCGCCCAGCGTTTACGTAAGCTCACGCTGGTTTCAAAAAGTACTGACCTTTATTGACTGAAGTAGGAGCACAAAGTGACTCATCGCAAAGGTTGCGCACCCATCGCAACAGCCCTTGCACTTTTTCTCGGCCTGACGCAGGCGAGTGGTGCGACGGATATCAACACCTTCTCTAAGCGAGCGGTTGAACTCGACCCGCTTCGTAAAGCCGTAGATCAGCGTGAGAATTCGCTGATGGCGAAAGCCGAGAGCGAGTTATTGCTCCCAGACCCCACTTTCCGCATTGGGATAGCCAATTTACGCATCGACAACTTCGACTTCAATCGCGAACCGATGACGCAAATGACGCTGGGAATAAAGCAGTCTTTACCCCGCCGCACTACTCGCGAACTCAACCGCGATTTGACCCGATCTCATGCTCATACATCAAGCTTCGAGTACAGTCTACGAACAGCCGAAGTGTTGCGAGACAGCCGCCTAGATTGGCTCACTTTTCGAGCGCTGACGGATCGCATAGCGCTTATATCAGAACAAAAAGTGACGCTGGAAACGCTCTACAAAAGCGCACTCAATCTCTACCAGAATTCGACAAGTGCTAGGCAGTCATCGCCTCTCCGACTGCAAGCCGATATTCTTCTGCTTGAAGATCGCCTTATTGAGCTACAATCGAAGCGCGCGGTAGCCGAGGAGCGATTGCGCTATTGGGACCCGAACTCGGATGCTGACCACTGGGACACGCCATCCGCTGAGGGGCTCGAAGAGCTCAAAGCAAATCTCCAAGCACTGGCCGACCTAGACGAAGAAGCCGTCGCAAAGCGCGTGAGCCAACACCCGTCGAATTTGCTCAGTCAATCGAGAGTAAAATCTCAAGAAATCCAGACCGACTTAGCGCACGACGCCTACGGCCCTCAGTTCGGTATAGAGGCGAGCTATGGCTTTCGGGATAACAGTCCTATTGGCAGCCAGCGGAGCGACTTTGGATCGATCGCACTGACTTTTACGGTTCCGCTCAGACAAACAAGGCAAGACTTAAACGTGCGGGCGGCCAACGCCGCAAAAGCGAGCTCAGACCTTGAGCAAGCCGAAACACAAAAGCGACTCGTAAGAGAAGCAAACCAACTGCGGGCCACGGCTCAACGCCTGATTCGACAATTCAATCTGATTCAGGATGAGTTATTACCCTTAACTCAAGCCCAGATCGTCAGCCTCGAAATCGAGACAACGCAGAACTCAGCGACGTTAACTGAGGTTCTGGACGCTCAAACTCGACTCATCGAACATCAACTCAAACTCAACACCACCGAAGAAGCACTCTTAAAAACCGCCGTGCAGCTTGAGTTTTATCTCGCAACCTCAGCACCACAGGAGGCTCACCATGCCAATTAAGCTCTCAACAGCGCTCGCCTTGATGATTTTATCAAGCGGTATCACAGCTTGGCTTCTGAACACGCCCGATTCGCGCGAAGAAAGCCAGACAAAGCCACTGTACTGGGTCGCCCCGATGGATCCAAGTTATCGCCGAGATGAGCCCGGAAAGTCACCCATGGGGATGGATCTAATACCGGTATATGCCGAAAGTGGTGAGAACAAGGCGGGGCCAACTGTTACCCCTTCTATGCAGCAAAATCTCGGCATCAAAACTGAAACTGCAGAGCGAAAAATCCTTCATAGACGCGTAAGCGCGCTAGGCAAAGTCGATTTTGATCGAAGCGCACAATGGACCGAATCGGCCCACGTCGACGCGTGGATAGAATCGATGAGTGTGACTGATGCGGGTCAAAACGTGCGCCGCGGCGATCCGATTTACACCGTTTACTCACACGAGTTAATTACCGCTCAAGAGAACCTCATTCTAGCGCTTAACAAAAGCAATCAAGCCCTGCTTGACGCTGCAAGACAAAGACTGCTCCAATTTAGTATCGCTCCAGCCACAATCAAACAAATAGAGAAGGACCAGCGCGTCCAAGAACGCTTACCCGTGCTGGCCGCCCAGAGCGGCTTAGTGGATGAAGTCCGCGTTCGCCCCGGCGAGTTTGTGCGCGTTGGCCAATCGCTATTCACTCTGCAAGATCCTAGTAAGCGCTGGGCTACAATCGAAATAGCACCTGGAGACACAGACATTCTGAAATCCGATTTCGCCGTGTCCATAAACAGCTTGAACCGCCCTGAAATCAGGCTAGACGCGCGCGTCTTGGATCACATACCGTCCGTCGACCCACGCAGCCGAAAACATCGGATCAGAATTGCCATCGAAAGTTCAACCGTAACACTGCGAGCAGACGAGTTAGTTCGGGCGGAGCTGATTGCAAAAACACCGGTGGAGGCGCTCGTGATACCTCGTTCCGCGCTCGTTAATGACGGCAGCCAGAACTTTGTTGCGGTTCTGCATGACCAGGGAGAATATGAATTTCGAGTCATAGAAACGGGTATTGAAGACAGCAATTACATTGAAGTTAGAGCGGGTATTAACGAAGGGGAGCGTGTCGTCGTGAATGGGCAGTTCTTGCTGGACTCAACCGCATCACTCACCCCAAGCTCCGACAGCACCACAGAGCCGACTCAGGCGGAATCGGTTTGGGTCAAAGCCCACATAATTTCCTCAACACCCGATTTTGGTATGGTCGAAGTGCATCACGAAGCGATCAAAGAGTGGGCTTGGCCGCCCATGAAGATGGAATTTGAGGTGCTGGACTCGACCCTTTGGCCAAAACTTAAACAGGGCTCGCAGGTCGAGATCAAAATCACCCAAACCCAGTACGGCTCTGGGATCATGGAAGTAAGATCGGCGGGGCGAGATCAAGGGATGCCGCCGATAAAGCAAACCGATCAACCTATGGATCATGGGCAGCATCATAACCACGGGGGGCCGACAGATAAACCGACAGAGCACTCTCTTCATAATGATGAAGTGCAGACCAACAAATCGACCGAACACGCTCCTCATAATCACGAGGAGCAGGCAGATAAACCGACGGAACACGCCCACCATAATCACGGAGGGCGCCCATGATAAACCGAATTATTGCTTGGTCGATCGAGCAGCGCGCTCTTGTCATGCTTATCGCGCTGGCATTCAGCATTGCTGGGCTTGTTAGCCTAAGTAAAACTCCGGTGGATGCGATTCCCGACTTATCGGATGTACAGGTGATCGTCAAAACCCCTTTCCCAGGACAAGCACCCCAAGTAGTTGAAGATCAAGTGACTTATCCACTTAGCAATCTCCTGCTCGGCGTACCGGGTGCGCGCACCGTTCGTGGGTACTCATTTATGGGGGATTCCTACATCTACGTACTATTCGACGATGACACTGACTTGTATTGGGCTCGAAGCCGTATTAGTGAAACACTGTCGCGCGCAAACACGATTCTGCCAGAAGGCGCTAATCCAGAAATCGGTCCCGATGCAACCGGTGTAGGCTGGATCTTTCAGTACGCTTTAGTCGACCGCACGCAACAGCATGACATCGCAGAGCTTACACGCTTGCAGGACTGGTTCTTAAAGCAAGAACTTCAGTCGATCCCCGGCGTGGCCGAAATCGCCAAAGTCGGCGGTATGGTGAAGCAATACCAGATCACCGTGGACCCTGAAGGGATTCGCGGACTCGGGCTTTCGATCAATCACATAGCTCTGGCGCTGAAACAAAACAACCAATCAACAGGCGCCTCTGTATTTGAGCAAGCGGGCGCCGAGCGCATGATCCAACTCGTGGGCTATATCAAAAGTCTTTCTGATATCGAGCAGACACCGCTCGGGCTGAGCGAGAACGGTGTACCTATCCTGCTTAGAGACGTCGCAGAAGTCCAACTCGGGCCACTGTCGCGCCGAGGCGTTGCAGACTTAAATGGCGAAGGCGATACCGTGGGCGGCATCATCGTTATGCGATCCGGGGAAGACGCTCAAGCCACCATCGAGGCGGTCAAAGCAAAACTAGAGACAATAAAGCCAAGCCTGCCAGCGGGCGTAACTATAGAAACAGTCTATGATCGATCCACACTGATCCATCGAGCCATAAGCGATCTGTCGAACAAGCTCATCCAAGAATTTATCGTAATCGCCTTGGTCTGCGCTGTATTTTTGTACCACTTCCGCTCCGCGCTGGTTGCGATTGTGAGTTTACCTATCGCCCTTTTGCTCGCCTTTCTCGCTATGTCAGCACAGGGAATCAGTGCGAACATTATGTCTTTGGGCGGCATTGCTATTGCCATAGGTGCAATGGTTGATGCCAGTATCGTGATGGTTGAAAACCTCCACAAACACGCTGACGGAGGCCGACTCGAGAGTGCGAATCGCTGGCGGCTGGTGTACGAGGCAGTGAGCGAAGTAGCGCCTGCCATTTTCTTTGGACTCGCCATCATAACCGTGAGTTTCATGCCGGTCTTCGCGCTGGAAGCACAAGAGGGGCGCCTTTTTGGCCCCTTGGCGTTTACCAAGAGTTACGCCATGGCGGCAGCCGCTATCGTCTCAATCACCGTGGTTCCGGTTCTGATTGGCTACCTCATGCGTGGCCGCCTCCCAAAAGAGACGGACAATCCGGTAAATCGCGTATTACAAGCCGCCTACCACCCCCTACTAAAGCAAGCTCTGGCCAAGCCAAAAGTCACCCTGATGCTAGCCGGCCTGCTGTTAGTGAGCGCCCTTTGGCCTCTGTCTAAGCTGGGCTCGGAGTTTATGCCCGATCTGAACGAGGGTGACATTATGTACATGCCCACCTTCGACCCCGGCATTTCAATTAGCGAGGCGCGACTGCGTTTGCAGCAAGCACACAAGATCATCAAAACGGTACCTGAAGTGGATACCGTGTTCGGCAAAGCCGGCAGAGCGGAAACGGCCACCGACCCTGCACCTTTAAGCATGATTGAAAGTGTCATTCAGCTGAAACCCGAACACGATTGGCGAGCGGGAATTACGCGTGATGACATCATGCAAGAATTGCGTGAGAGGCTCGACTTACCCGGTTTCAGTAACGCTTTCGTCATGCCAATAAAAACCCGCATTGATATGCTATCAACGGGCATCAAAACCCCTGTGGGTCTTAAAATTGCGGGTGACGACCTGTCTAAACTGCAAAGTATCGGAGCAGAAATTGAAGCGCTGCTTGGTGCTTTACCGGAAAGCGTATCGGTTTACGCCGAGCGCCCGAGCACCGGGCGCTACCTGACGATTCACGTTGACCCTATCAGAGCAAGTCAGTATGGCTTGAGTCCAAATGAGGTGCACAAGCAGGTATCGCTGGCCGTTGGTGGAGCAACCATCGGGTTTAGCACGGAAGGTCGCGAACGCTTCCCTATTAATGTTCGCTACCCACGCTCACAGCGCGACCAAGCGGGCGCAATCAGCGAACTCGCCATAATGACGCCGATGGGCGCCGTGGTGTCTCTGAGCGATCTAGCAACCATTACCCATGAACGGGGCGCAGCGATGATCAAAAGTGAAAACGCACGCTTAAACACCTGGGTTTACATCGACACCAACAGCCGCGATATCAGCGGCTACGTCGCCAAAGCAGATGCTCTTCTAAAAGCGGAACTGGATCTACCCGCAGGCTACACGCTGGCTTGGGCGGGTCAGTTTGAATATCTACAGCGAGCCACGGATCGACTCAAGCTCATAGTGCCTTTGACACTGGTTGTTATCGTTGCTTTCCTGCTGATGCAGTTCCGCTCACTTCCAGAGGTCGTGCTCTTACTCACAACACTGCCGCTATCTATGGTAGGAAGCGCCTGGCTTCTGTACGTGCTTAACTTCAATCTATCGGTGGCTGTGGGCGTTGGGTTTATTGCCTTAGCCGGGCTCGCCATTGAGATCGGAATACTCATGCTGGTGTATCTGCAGCAGTCAATCAGCGCTCTTCCAGACACCCAGTTAGAAAGCGTAGACGAGGCGATTATTGAAGGCGCCAGCCGACGGGTACGCCCCATTCTGATGACCGCAGCGAGTGTCTTCGTGGGCATGTTGCCCATACTTTTGGGTGATGGCACCGGTGTTGAGGTGATGAGCCGCATAGCCGCACCTATGGTCGGCGGGGTGTTGAGTACGTTGATACTCACGCTCATTGTGCTGCCCGTGCTGTACCGGTTCTTGATACAGTACCGACTGCGCTCCAACGATTAATGAGACGGGACTGCGCGCATGATGCACGCAGTCCCAAATCACACTAGGGGCGGCGCTGCCGCACGACCTCGTACAAGCTTATGCCGGTGGCGACCGACACGTTTAGACTACTCACACTACCCAGCATGGGCAGTTTCACGAGCTCATCACAGGTTTCACGAGTTAACCTGCGAAGGCCATCCCCCTCTGCGCCCATGACAATAGCAACCGAGCCTTTTAGATCAACATCGTAAAGCGTCTGCTCGGCTTCACCCGCCATACCGTAAACCCAAATCCCCGCAGCCTTTAGGGTTTCAAGTGAGCGTGCCAGATTGGTGACTTTTACGAGCTTAACCGTCTCGGCGGCACCACACGCAACCTTCGACACCACGGGCGTAATGTCAGCCGATTTATCTTTTGGGATCAGCACCGCGGTGACACCCGCTGCATCAGCGCTTCGCAAGCAGGCACCGAGGTTATGCGGATCCGTTACACCATCGAGCACCAACCACAATCCGGGGCCTTCCTGCTGAGCAATAAGAGAGGGTAAATCTGCTTCGACAAAACTCGCGTTCTCACTGCGACTCACCGAACCCTTCAACCAAGCCACCGCACCCTGATGACGCCCTAGAGACAGTTCTTTCAGCGCCTCTTTGCTGATACGCTCAAGAGCAACACCTTGATTGCGCGCCAGCTCGGCCAGACTGCTCAAGCGTCGATCATCGCGGCCTTCCATTAACTGCAAGACACGTATCTCAGCTGGCCGCTGTTTTAGCGCGCTCTCAACCGCATGGATACCAAAGATCACCGCCGTCTTTTGACTCATCGTTTACTGCGCCGCCCCTTCGCCACTTTCTGACCGCCGGGGCGCTTTGGCCCCTTACTGCCCCGCGACTTTCGCTTGGACGGCGAGTCAAATCGGGCCGCCTTCTTTAAAGCCTTGCGCGCGTGACTGGGCGCATCTGGAATATTCGTTTTTAGCAGCTCTAAGTCGATTCGCTTGTCGTCCAAATCAACACGGGCTATCTGGACGGTGACCTTGCCACCCAGACGAAAAGTCTTGCCACTGCGCTCACCCACAAGCTGCTGGTGCGCCGCCTCATAACGGTAGTAATCGCCAGGCAAAGAACTGATGTGCACCAAACCTTCGATATACAGGTCTCGAAGCTCAACGAACAAGCCAAAGCCGGTGACGGAGGCGATCACACCACTGTAGATATCGCCCACGTGCTCTCGCAGATACTCACATTTGAGCCAGAGTTGCACGTCTCGGGTTGCGTCGTCAGCACGACGCTCAGTCATAGAGCAATGCTCACCCAGCCCCACCATCGCTTTCAGATCGTAGGGAAAGATCGCCTCAGTGGGTATTTTAGGGGCACCATTAACACGACGCAGATGTTCGGTTTTACCGCTGTTACGCAGCAAGTGGCGAATGCCCCGGTGCACGAGCAAATCAGGGTAGCGCCGAATGGGTGAAGTGAAATGCAGATAGGCTTCGTAGTTAAGCCCAAAGTGCCCCTGATTATCGGGTTTGTAAACCGCTTGACTCAAAGAGCGCAGCATCATGGTTTGAATAATGCTGGCGTCATCGCGATCTTTGATGCGCTCAAGCAAATCATGATAGTGCTCGGGCTTGGGTTTCTCACCCCCACCCAACTGCAAAAACATTTCGGCCAAAAACTGTCGTAAATTCGCAAGCCGCTCACCGCTTGGCCCTTCGTGCACGCGAAACAGTATGGGGACTTCGTGTTTCTCGAACAAAGAGGCGGTCGCTACGTTCGCAGCGAGCATACATTCTTCGATGATTTTGTGCGCATCGTTTCTGAGTACGGGCACGATCGCAGCGATCTTTCGATTCTCATCAAACAGGATTCGCGTTTCGATCGTCTCAAAATCGATGGCCTTACGCTCTTCGCGCGCTTTACGTAAAACGCCATAAAGACGGTGAAGTCGGGCGATATCTTTATAGCGCTCTCTCGGCACTTTGTCCGACTCGCCGTTTTCAAGAACCTCGCCCACGGCTGTGTAGGTTAAACGTGCGTGCGAATGAATAATGGCTTCATAAAATTCGAAACTTTTAATGTTGCCCGTTCGCGTGATGGCCATCTCACAAACCATCGCCAGGCGATCCACATGGGGCTTAAGCGAACACAGGCCATTTGACAGCGCTTCAGGCAACATGGGCACCACGCGCTCGGGAAAGTATACGGAATTGCCGCGAACAACCGCTTCTTCATCCAACGGCGCACCGGGCTTCACGTAGTGTGATACGTCCGCTATCGCCACCCACAGGGTAAAGCCTCCGCCGCGGCGCGAGGCGCAATAGACCGCGTCATCAAAATCGCGGGCGTCTTCGCCATCAATCGTAACAAAGGGTAAATCGCGCAAATCAACGCGATGCGCTTTGTCTTCATCGAGGGGCTCCGCCTCTAAACGGCCGGCCTCATCGATCACTTCTTCTGGCCACTCGTGAGGAATATCGTGCGAGCGAATTGCCACTTCAATTTCGAGCCCAGGATCGAGATGATCGCCCAAGACCTCAACAACTCGCCCTTTCGGGGGGCGGCCCCGCTCTGGGAAATCCGTGACTTCGGCACTGACCACTTGGCCATGCTTAGCACCACCATCGCAACCCGGCGGAATGATAATTTGGTGAGTGATGCGCGCATGCTCGGGCACAACCAAACCGAAACCGGAGTCGGACTCGAAGCGCCCAACAATGCGTTGACGTTTACGCTTAAGAATCTCAACGATTTTACCTTCCGCTCGACCACGCCGATCGATACCGGTGATCATCGCCAGTACTTCGTCGCCGTCGAACACTTTGTCCATCTGCCGAGCGGACAAAAATAGATCTTCGTGGTCGGGATCATCAATCGGCTTGGCAAAGCCATAGCCGTCACGATGACCAATCACTCGACATTTGAGTAGATGCATGCGCTCCACAATACCGTAAGCGCCTTTGCGATTGACCATGAGTTGGCCATCGCGCTCCATCGCGCGCAGGCGTCGATGCAGGGCGTCCAGCTGATCGTGAGAATCAATTTCGATCAAGCGGGCGATTTGATTAGCGTTTAATGGTTCGGCCACGTCGGCCAACAGAGCAAGAAGGGCCTCACGCGAGTGAATGGGGTTTTCGTATTTTTGTGCCTCAAGCGCCGCGTTGGGGTCTGCTGCGACGCGCTTGGGTTTGCGTGCCGAAACCGATTTTGCTCTCCGGGCAGCTCTGCCCGACTCTTTGGCTGCAGATTTTTCAAGCGCTGGCGCCTGACGCACATCTTCACTGTTACTCACCGCAGACGATCCGACTGAAGTGGTTTCGGGGCTATTTAATGCTTCATCGGGCTTTGCCTTTCGTTTGCGAGGCTTACGTGTGGAGGCACCTGAATCGCGGTTATTCTCTGGGGATGTTTTTGCCATGGGATCTCAAATGTTATGACTATACTCATGATACGCGCTAAGCCCGAATAAACCCACAGTTTCTCTTTGACAAGAGAGTAGCTCGGCAGTATATTTCGCATCCCGCATTTCAGCGGTTCATCCCCTGCCCAGGTGGTGAAATTGGTAGACACGCCAGCTTCAGGTGCTGGTGCTCGCAAGGGCGTGGAGGTTCAAGTCCTCTCCTGGGCACCATAGTATTCTTAGACCCTCTGTAAACTCCTGTTTTATCAATACTTTAAATATCTGTAAAGTAAATTCCTGTAAAGATTCCTGTAAGAATCAGGCGATTCCTGTAAGAATTCCTGTAAGTTTTTAGGCAGGGGTGGGTCTCTTTAGGGGGCGGGGGGAGGCTATAACAATCTTTAATCGTTATGGTGCAGCCCAGCTACATTAGAGGGGGTTTTAGCTTCCATCGTCTTTCTTGATCACTTCCCGAGATACCTCCTGATCCAACAATAAGGCATAGTTGCGGTTGTTCCACCACATCATAAGCGCTATCGCAAGCGTCTGTGACTTGCTTAACCGCTCCAATCATGAACTCTTCAGGGTATCTCTTTCTGCTCATAACTCACCTAGCTAATCGCTATTGTGTGCAACTGAAAGGTGTCTAGCAAATTCGCGGCGATTCAGACTGCTCAGACGGCTTGGGCTGTGATTAAACCTAGTTTAGAATATGATCATTAGCTTCAACAGCGTTGTATGAAAAGTACTAAGATGAAAACATTTATTTGTAAGAAGGGACGAGCCACTTTGGCTCTTCGTACTTACTTTTAAGCCGTAAAGGATTTTATTGGCAACGGAACAGGACTTTTTAATGTCAGAAAACTTGTTACGACAGGATACTAACGACTCACTTATCCGCGCAGTAAGCAATGAAGGGGGCTGCTCAGTAATACCAGTGAGATCGCGAAACCATGAGCGCAATGTCTCCTCATCCTGTTCACATTTGGCTATCGTGGGTAACTTGCTGCGTCGTATTTGTCTAGGATTTTTCTTGGTGTCTTGCGCCTCGGCAGACTCGCCAAGGCTTCTAGAATTGGGTCTGCAAAGTGACTCAAACAAAACTATTTTCCATTTCTTACCTGAGAAAAGAAACTACCATGGCAAGTTAGTTTTATCATTTGATGATTGGTACATATCAGAATGGTACGAGGCTTTGCCACTTTTGCGAGAACAGAATGCAAAGGTCACTTTTTTTGTGTCGAGATACGATGACTTTATCCTCTGCTCTACATGCGGTTCAGCAAAAAAACTCCTCGCGGCTATAAGTGAGCAAGGCCATTCGATCGAGTTTCACGGGCTAGATCACGTAAACGCAGTAGGATATATCGCCGAATATGGCCTAAATCAATACCTCAAGAACGAAATATTAGATGGAATTACATTGATGGAGCAAGACGGTTACCGCGTAAGCTCATTTGCCTACCCTTATGGCGCGCATAATCAGGACATTAACGCGGGTGCGTTGAGTTATTTCAGGATACTGAGAGGCTTTAGTGGTGGAGAGGCGAATGTAAGTAACATTCGTAGTGGCTTACAGGAAGCAACCACAGCAGATATAAAAAGTTTTGTCATGTCTCAGAGCATTGATAATCCCTATTTCGTTTGGTATCTAATAGAAGATGCAATGCGAAAAGCCAGTCACCAAGATAAATATTTGTTTCTAAGCTCTCATGGTATCTCGGCGGATTGTGGTATGAACGGTCGAGCTTATTGCATCACACCGAGCAGGTTGGCAAAAGTTCTAGAATTTGCAAACGCGTTGAATATGGAAATTATTACATTTAGGGAACTTTTGTAATACAAGGACCGAACTGCCGCTGATCCATTGGACACACCTAAACCTTAATTTCCAACGAATGACTGTGTCCCGTTAACGCAAGCTGGACTCGACCAGCCATTTACTTAAGGGAGGGTTTTAGTCAAAACTAACGCTTTAAGTTGCATCTCGTTGGTTTTATCCTGCTCTCTGAGTCTTTCTTGTCTCAGGTCAGGTTAACCTAGCAAAACTAAATTGCATTTCCCAACTTTTATCTCTTCCGCAGCAAGATAAGCCCCATCAAACACCCACGCCTGACTCGGCTTCTTGGATATCTTTTTGTCTTTTTTTGCAGATAGAAAGGGGTGGGTCTCTTTAGGGGGCGGGGGGGAGGCTACAACAATCTTTTATGTTTACTGTTGCAGCCCAGATACATTAGAGGGGATGCTACGCCCCAATCCGCCGTCAAGGCTCTATACGCACGATATCAGCAAAGCAATATCCATTGATTGTTTTCTGATCATTGGCAACCACCAACACTTCTTTATCAAGAGCGTACGCAAGCTGTGCTGTATCCCATTTCTGCATAGCTCTTGAAACTGAATTGTCCAGCGAACCATCACACGCAAGCGTAACCCACTGATCTGGACAGCTTGGAACTGCTGTTCTGATAGCTTTGGATAGCATCACCATGCAGCCACCAAATCGATTCTCGGAGACGATCATCTTTTCAACCGTCACCCCAGAAAGTGTTCCTGTCGCAGCAAAAGCTGACGGCATGATCAGGATAAAGAATATCCCAGCTAATAAACGTTGCATTTTTACGTCCTTATTTAATTTATAAACTTTAGATTCTCATATTGTCTTTCTAGTTGCCAGCCTATCTGGAAGTTTTGAACAGGGCCTCGTTGAGAATTACTAAAGGTAACCCCCCAGACCTCGGCGTATCTCCAGAATCCAAAGGATCTGACCCCATTTCTTGCTCGTGTTGATCTGTATACCCATCATTGTCGTCATCGGTATCCGCATTGTTGCCTACACCATCACCGTCGGTGTCAAGCTTCTCAGTAGCATCCAGTGGGAAGGCATCAACAGAATCAGAAACGCCATCTCCATCGTCATCGGTATCCCTATTGTTCCCTATGCCATCACCATCCTTGTCTAGTGACTCTCTGGCATCCAATGGGAATGCATCAACAGAATCAGCAACGCCATCCCCATCGTCGTCTGTGTCAGCGTTGTTCCCTATGCCATCTCCATCAGTGTCAATACTTTCTGTTGCATCTAACGGGAAAGCATCAGACGTATCGTTGACTCCATCATTATCATCGTCATCGTCATCATTGTTCCCAACACCATCATTATCAGTGTCTAGCGATTCAGATTCATCAAAAGGGAAGGCATCGCTCCCATCCGCAATACCGTCACCGTCATCATCATCATCACAAACGTCACCAATACCATCTCCATCAAAATCGGCTTGACCTGAATTAGCGTTGTTAACGCAGTTGTCATCGTTATCAGCCACTCCATCACTATCGGAATCGTCACTGGTTAAGACGATAGTGCTCCACACATACAATTCTGACTCGCCAGAGTCATTTA